>NZ_MDGW01000120.1:0-6870 GCF_001712525.1 Shigella sp. FC1661 | reverse complement strand
GTACCGGGCTGAGAGGCGGTGTAAGTGAACTGTAGTTGCCATGTTTTACGGCAATGAGAGCAGAGATAGCGCTGATGTCCGGCAGTGCTTTTGCCGTTACGCACCACGCCTTCAGTAGCGGAGCAGGAAGGACATCTGATGGAAATGGAAGCCATGCAAGCACCTTAAAATCACCATCATACACTAAATCAGTAAGTTGGCAGCATTACCCCACAGTCGAAGTATTTATTACCGTAACCCGCGATGAAAAGCTTATCGCGTGCGGTGGAATTGCCGGAAATATTATTAAATGCGTTGCTATCAGTGAATCCGTTCGCGGTGAAGGACTGGCGCTGACATTAGCCACTGAACTGATAAACCTCGCCTATGAGCGGCACAGCACGCATCTGTTTATTTATACCAAAACCGAATACGAGGCGCTGTTCCGCCAGTGCGGTTTTTCCACGCTGACCAGCGTACCCGGCGTGATGGTGCTGATGGAAAACAGCGCCACGCGACTGAAACGCTATGCCGAATCGCTGAAAAAATTTCGTCATCCAGGGAACAAGATTGGCTGCATTGTGATGAACGCCAATCCCTTTACGAATGGTCACCGTTATCTGATTCAACAAGCTGCGGCACAGTGCGACTGGTTGCATCTGTTTTTAGTCAAAGAAGATTCTTCACGCTTCCCCTATGAAGACCGGCTGGATCTGGTGTTAAAAGGCACCGCCGATATTCCACGCCTGACTGTGCATCGCGGCTCCGAATACATCATCTCCCGCGCTACGTTCCCTTGCTACTTCATTAAAGAACAGAGCGTCATTAACCATTGTTACACCGAAATTGATCTGAAGATTTTCCGTCAGTACCTCGCTCCCGCACTGGGTGTAACTCACCGCTTTGTCGGTACTGAACCCTTTTGTCGCGTTACCGCCCAGTACAACCAGGATATGCGCTACTGGCTGAAAACGCCGACTATCTCCGCACCGCCCATCGAACTGGTTGAAATTGAGCGGCTGCGTTACCAGGAGATGCCGATATCCGCTTCCCGGGTACGTCAACTGCTGGCGAAAAACGATCTCACGGCTATCGCGCCGCTGGTCCCTGCAGTCACGCTGCATTATTTGCAGAACCTGCTTGAGCACTCCCGCCAGGACGCGGCAGCTCGTCAAAAGCCCCCCGCATGAGAAACAGGTGAAAAATGAAAATAAACCAGCCCGCCGTTGCAGGCACCCTTGAGTCTGGGGATGTGATGATACGCATCGCCCCACTCGATACGCAGGATATCGACCTGCAAATCAACAGCAGCGTTGAGAAACAGTTTGGCGATGCAATTCGCACCACCATTCTGGACGTTCTCGCCCACTACAACGTGCGCGGCGTACAGCTGAATGTCGATGACAAAGGCACACTGGACTGCATTTTACGTGCACGACTGGAAGCCCTGCTGGCACGCGCCAGCGGTATCCCGACTCTGCCATGGGAGGATTGCCAATGATTTCCGCTTCGCTGCAACAACGTAAAACTCGCACCCGCCGCAGCATGTTGTTTGTGCCTGGTGCCAATGCCGCGATGGTCAGCAACTCCTTCATCTACCCGGCTGATGCCCTGATGTTTGACCTCGAAGACTCCGTGGCATTACGTGAAAAAGACACCGCCCGCCGCATGGTTTATCACGCGCTGCAACATCCGCTGTATCGCGATATTGAAACCATTGTGCGTGTCAACGCGCTGGATTCCGAATGGGGTGTTAACGACCTGGAAGCCGTCGTTCGCGGTGGTGCGGACGTTGTGCGTCTGCCGAAAACCGATACCGCTCAGGATGTTCTGGATATTGAAAAAGAGATCCTGCGTATCGAAAAAGCCTGTGGTCGTGAACCCGGCAGCACCGGCCTGCTGGCGGCGATTGAATCTCCGCTGGGCATTACCCGCGCAGTGGAAATCGCTCACGCTTCCGAGCGTTTGATCGGTATCGCCCTAGGTGCAGAAGACTATGTGCGCAACCTGCGTACAGAACGCTCCCCGGAAGGAACTGAACTGCTGTTCGCACGCTGTTCCATTTTGCAGGCCGCGCGCTCTGCGGGTATTCAGGCGTTCGATACCGTCTATTCCGACGCTAACAACGAAGCCGGATTCCTGCAAGAAGCCGCCCACATCAAACAGCTGGGCTTTGACGGCAAATCGCTGATCAACCCGCGTCAGATTGATCTGCTGCACAACCTCTACGCACCGACCCAGAAAGAAGTGGATCACGCCCGCCGCGTCGTAGAAGCCGCTGAAGCCGCCGCTCGCGAAGGCCTCGGCGTGGTTTCCCTGAACGGCAAGATGGTGGACGGTCCGGTTATCGATCGCGCCCGTCTGGTGCTCTCCCGTGCAGAACTTTCCGGCATCCGCGAAGAATAAGGCAATCAAAATGACGCAGAAAATTGAACAATCTCAACGACAAGAACGGGTAGCGGCCTGGAATCGTCGCGCTGAATGCGATCTTGCCGCTTTCCAGAACTCACCAAAGCAAACCTACCAGGCTGAAAAAGCGCGCGATCGCAAACTGTGCGCCAACCTGGAAGAAGCGATTCATCGCTCTGGTTTACAGGACGGCATGACGGTTTCCTTCCATCACGCTTTCCGTGGCGGTGACCTGACCGTCAATATGGTGATGGGCGTCATCGCGAAGATGGGCTTTAAAAACCTGACTCTGGCCTCCAGCTCCCTGAGTGATTGCCATGCGCCGCTGGTAGAACACATTCGCCAGGGCGTGGTTACCCGCATTTATACCTCTGGCCTGCGCGGTCCACTGGCGGAACCGGTGCAAATCCACTCTCACGGCGGACGTGTGCATCTGGTACAGAGCGGCGAACTGAATATCGACGTGGCTTTCCTCGGCGTCCCATCCTGTGATGAATTCGGTAATGCCAACGGTTACACCGGTAAAGCCTGCTGTGGCTCCCTCGGCTATGCAATGGTTGATGCCGACAACGCAAAACAGGTCGTGATGCTTACCGAAGAACTGCTGCCTTATCCGCATAATCCGGCAAGCATTGAGCAAGATCAGGTTGATTTGATCGTCAAAGTTGATCGCGTTGGCGATGCTGCAAAAATCGGCGCTGGTGCGACCCGTATGACCACTAACCCGCGCGAACTGCTTATTGCCCGTAGCGCTGCGGATGTGATTGTCAACTCTGGCTACTTCAAAGAAGGTTTCTCCATGCAAACCGGCACCGGCGGCGCTTCGCTGGCGGTAACCCGTTTCCTGGAAGACAAAATGCGTAGCCGCGATATTCGCGCCGACTTCGCCCTCGGCGGTATTACTGCAACGATGGTTGATCTGCACGAAAAAGGTCTGATCCGCAAACTGCTGGATGTGCAGAGCTTTGACAGCCATGCTGCGCAATCGCTGGCCCGTAACCCCAATCACATCGAAATCAGCGCCAACCAGTACGCTAACTGGGGTTCGAAAGGCGCATCGGTTGATCGTCTCTACGTGGTGGTACTGAGCGCGCTGGAAATTGACACCCAGTTCAACGTTAACGTGCTGACCGGCTCTGACGGCGTACTGCGTGGTGCTTCCGGTGGTCACTGCGATACCGCGATTGCCTCTGCGCTTTCCATCATCGTCGCGCCGCTGGTACGCGGTCGTATTCCGACTCTGGTGGATAACGTGCTGACCTGCATCACCCCGGGCTCCAGTGTCGATATTCTGGTCACAGACCACGGTATCGCAGTTAACCCGGCACGTCCGGAGCTGGCAGAACGTCTGCCGGAAGCGGGCATTAAAGTGGTTTCCATTGAGTGGCTGCGTGAACGTGCGCGTCTGCTGACCGGTGAACCACAGCCGATTGAATTCACCGACCGAGTCGTTGCCGTTGTGCGTTACCGCGATGGCTCGGTGATCGATGTTGTACATCAGGTGAAGGAATAAGCCATGCACCTGCTTCCTGAACTCGCCAGCCACCATGCGGTGTCAATTCCCGAGCTGCTCGTCAGCCGGGATGAAAGGCAAGCACGGCAACACGTCTGGCTCAAGCGCCATCCTGTTCCACTGGTCTCCTTTACCGTGGTTGCGCCTGGGCCGATTAAAGACAGTGAGGTCACACGCCGAATTTTTAATCATGGCGTGACAGCCTTGCGTGCCTTAGCCGCAAAACAGGGCTGGCAAATTCAGGAGCAGGCTGCACTGGTTTCCGCCAGCGGACCGGAGGGTATGTTGAGCATTGCCGCCCCGGCTCGCGACCTCAAGCTCGCCACCATTGAGCTTGAACATAGTCATCCTCTCGGGCGGTTATGGGATATCGATGTCCTGACGCCCGAAGGCGAAATTCTCTCCCGCCGCGACTATTCACTGCCGCCTCGCCGCTGCCTGTTGTGCGAGCAAAGCGCAGCCGTCTGCGCGCGTGGAAAAACCCATCAACTGACCGATTTACTCAACCGCATGGAGGCACTGCTGAACGATGTCGATGCCTGCAACGTCAACTAAAACCACAAAGCTTGCGACGTCATTAATCGATGAGTACGCCCTGCTGGGCTGGCGCGCCATGCTGACTGAAGTCAATCTGTCACCGAAACCAGGTCTCGTGGATCGCATTAACTGCGGTGCGCATAAAGATATGGCGCTGGAAGATTTCCACCGCAGCGCGCTGGCGATTCAGGGCTGGCTACCCCGTTTCATTGAATTTGGTGCCTGTAGTGCGGAAATGGCACCAGAAGCGGTACTCCACGGATTACGCCCAATTGGTATGGCTTGCGAAGGTGATATGTTCCGCGCCACCGCGGGAGTAAACACGCATAAGGGCAGCATTTTTTCTTTAGGGCTACTGTGTGCGGCAATTGGCCGTTTGCTTCAGCTCAACCAGTCGCTAACGCCAACAACCGTTTGTTCTACGGCGGCAAGTTTCTGCCGTGGCCTGACCGATCGCGAACTGCGTACCAATAATTCACAACTGACGGCAGGTCAACGGTTGTACCAGCAGCTTGCCCTTACCGGCGCACGCGGTGAAGCCGAAGCGGGTTATCCACTGGTGATCAACCACGCCTTGCCGCATTACCTCACTCTGCTGGATCAGGGGTTAGATCCTGAACTGGCATTGCTCGATACCTTGCTCCTACTGATGGCGATCAACGGCGATACCAACGTTGCTTCGCGCGGTGGCGAGGGGGGCCTGCGCTGGCTACAGCGCGAGGCGCAAACATTATTGCAAAAAGGGGGCATTCGAACCCTCGCCGATCTCGATTATCTCCGGCAGTTCGACAGGGAGTGTATCGAACGAAATCTCAGTCCAGGCGGCAGTGCCGACCTGCTGATCCTTACCTGGTTTTTAGCACAGATTTAATTATTTAAGCACTTGATAAATTTGGAAATATTAATTTTCGGAGAACCCGTATGTCTTTAGCAAAAGATAATATATGGAAACTATTGGCCCCACTGGTGGTGATGGGTGTCATGTTTCTTATCCCTGTCCCCGACGGTATGCCACCACAGGCATGGCATTACTTCGCTGTGTTTGTGGCAATGATTGTCGGCATGATCCTCGAGCCAATTCCGGCAACAGCGATCAGTTTTATTGCGGTTACTATTTGCATTATTGGCAGTAATTACCTGCTCTTTGATGCCAAAGAATTAGCTGACCCAGCGTTTAATGCGCAAAAACAGGCGCTGAAATGGGGTCTGGCTGGTTTTTCCAGCACCACGGTATGGCTGGTATTTGGCGCATTTATTTTTGCATTAGGGTATGAAGTTTCCGGGTTAGGTCTTCGCATTGCCCTTTTCCTGGTGAAATTCATGGGCAAACGCACGCTGACGTTGGGTTATGCGATTGTCATTATCGACATTCTGCTGGCGCCGTTTACACCGTCCAACACCGCGCGTACCGGGGGTACGGTTTTTCCGGTCATTAAAAACCTGCCGCCGTTGTTTAAATCATTCCCCAACGATCCGTCCGCGCGTCATATTGGCGGCTATTTGATGTGGATGATGGTCATTAGTACCAGTCTGAGTTCGTCCATGTTTGTCACCGGTGCGGCACCAAACGTGCTGGGTCTGGAGTTCGTCAGCAAAATTGCCGGTATCCAGATTAGCTGGTTGCAGTGGTTCCTCTGCTTCCTGCCGGTTGGGGTTATCTTGCTTATCATTGCGCCGTGGCTTTCCTACGTGCTGTACAAACCGGAAATCACACACAGTGAAGAAGTGGCAACCTAGGCGGGTGATGAACTGAAAACCATGGGTGCGCTGACACGCAGAGAGTGGACACTGATTGGCCTTGTATTGCTCAGCTTAGGTTTGTGGGTTTTTGGCAGTGAAGTCATTAATGCTACTGCAGTTGGTCTGCTGGCAGTTTCGCTAATGCTGGCCCTGCACGTTGTGCCTTGGAAAGATATTACCCGCTATAACAGCGCATGGAACACGCTGGTCAACCTGGCAACTCTGGTTGTGATGGCTAACGGCCTGACTCGTTCTGGCTTTATTGACTGGTTCGCCGGTACCATGAGTACGCACCTGGAAGGATTCTCACCAAACGCAACGGTGATTGTACTGGTTCTGGTGTTCTACTTTGCACACTACCTGTTTGCCAGCCTGTCTGCGCACACCGCAACCATGCTGCCGGTTATTCTGGCCGTCGGTAAAGGTATTCCGGGCGTACCAATGGAACAACTGTGTATCCTGCTGGTGCTGTCTATCGGTATCATGGGCTGTCTGACGCCCTATGCAACCGGTCCTGGGGTGATTATTTACGGCTGTGGCTATGTGAAATCAAAAGATTACTGGCGTCTTGGCGCAATCTTCGGGGTGATTTACATCTCTATGTTGCTGTTGGTTGGCTGGCCGATTCTCGCCATGTGGAACTAATACGTTCGCCAAAACGCTGAATAAATCATCACGCCCGCCAGGTAAGC
>NZ_MDGW01000119.1:0-6882 GCF_001712525.1 Shigella sp. FC1661 | reverse complement strand
GCTTATAATCTGGTGAGATATCAGATGATTAAAATGGCGGAACATCTGAAAGGTTACTGGCCGAATCAACTGAGTTTCTCAGAATCATGCGGAATGGTGATGAGAATGCTGATGACATTGCAGGGCGCTTCACCGGGACGTATACCGGAGCTGATGCGCGATCTTGCAAGTATGGGACAACTTGTGAAATTACCGACGAGAAGGGGAAGGGCCTTCCGAGAGTGGTAAAGGAGAGGCCCTGGAAATACCCCACAGCCCCGAAAAAGAGCCAGTCAGTTGCTTAACTGACTGGCATTACAGCCCTTGAGCTGCCGTTTTTTTATTCTGTTAGTTGTGAAACTGAAGCGATTTAGTCACTATCGATCTCATCAAATATGGCTCGCTTTGAGATATTCCTCAAGTAAAAAAACACCTCTTCCTGCGATTTCTCACAAAAAAGATTCGTTGACAAAAAGTGACAAAATTATGAGATTCCCATCACACATTTTGACATCAGGAACGGTATGCTGAATTCACCAAGACGGGAAGACAAGAGGTAAAATTTATGACAATGAACATTACCAGCAAACAAATGGAAATTACTCCGGCCATCCGCCAACATGTCGCAGACCGTCTCGCCAAACTGGAAAAATGGCAAACACATCTGATTAATCCACATATCATTCTGTCCAAAGAGCCACAAGGGTTTGTTGCTGACGCCACAATCAATACACCTAACGGCGTTCTGGTTGCCAGTGGTAAACATGAAGATATGTACACTGCAATTAACGAATTGATCAACAAGCTGGAACGGCAGCTCAATAAACTGCAGCACAAAGGCGAAGCACGTCGTGCCGCAACATCGGTGAAAGACGCCAACTTCGTCGAAGAAGTTGAAGAAGAGTAGTCCTTTATATTGAGTGTATCGCCAACGCGCCTTCGGGCGCGTTTTTTGTTGACAGCGTGAAAACAGTACGGGTACTGTACTAAAGTCACTTAAGGAAACAAACATGAAACACACACCGTTTTTCTTCGCATTCTTTTTTACCTTCCCCTGAATGGGAGGCGTTTCGTCGTGTGAAACAGAATGCGAAGACGAACAATAAGGCCTCCCAAACCGGGGGGCCTTTTTTATTGATAACAAAAAAGGCAACACTATGACATCGGAAAATCCATTACTGGCGCTGCGAGAGAAAATCAGCGCGCTGGATGAAAAATTATTAGCATTACTGGCAGAGCGGCGCGAACTGGCCGTCGAGGTGGGAAAAGCCAAACTGCTCTCGCATCGCCCGGTACGAGATATTGATCGTGAACGCGATTTACTGGAAAGATTAATTACGCTCGGTAAAGCGCACCATCTGGACGCCCATTACATTACTCGCCTGTTCCAGCTCATCATTGAAGATTCCGTATTAACTCAGCAGGCTTTGCTCCAGCAACATCTCAATAAAATTAATCCGCACTCAGCACGCATCGCTTTTCTCGGCCCCAAAGGTTCTTATTCCCATCTTGCGGCGCGCCAGTATGCTGCCCGTCACTTTGAGCAATTCATTGAAAGTGGCTGCGCCAAATTTGCCGATATTTTTAATCAGGTGGAAACCGGCCAGGCCGACTATGCCGTCGTACCGATTGAAAATACCAGCTCCGGTGCCATAAACGACGTTTACGATCTGCTGCAACATACCAGCTTGTCGATTGTTGGCGAGATGACGTTAACTATCGACCATTGTTTGTTGGTCTCCGGCACGACTGATTTATCCACCATTAATACGGTCTACAGCCATCCGCAGCCATTCCAGCAATGCAGCAAATTCCTTAATCGTTATCCTCACTGGAAGATTGAATATACCGAAAGTACGTCTGCGGCAATGGAAAAGGTTGCACAGGCAAAATCACCGCATGTTGCTGCGTTGGGAAGCGAAGCTGGCGGCACTTTGTACGGTTTGCAGGTACTGGAGCGTATTGAAGCGAATCAGCAACAAAACTTCACCCGATTTGTGGTGTTGGCACGTAAAGCCATTAACGTGTCTGACCAGGTTCCGGCGAAAACGACGTTGTTAATGGCGACCGGGCAACAAGCCGGTGCGCTGGTTGAAGCGTTGCTGGTGCTGCGCAACCACAATCTGATTATGACCCGTCTGGAATCACGCCCGATTCACGGTAATCCATGGGAAGAGATGTTTTATCTGGATATTCAGGCCAATCTTGAATCAGCGGAAATGCAAAAAGCATTGAAAGAGTTAGGGGAAATTACCCGTTCAATGAAGGTATTGGGCTGTTACCCAAGTGAGAACGTAGTGCCTGTTGATCCAACCTGATGAAAAGGTGCCGGATGATGTGAATCATCCGGCACTGGATTATTACTGGCGGTTGTCATTCGCCTGACGCAATAACACGCGGCTTTCACTCTGAAAACGCTGTGCGTAATCGCCGAACCAGTGCTCCACCTTGCGGAAACTGTCAATAAACGCCTGCTTATCGCCCTGCTCCAGCAACTCAATCGCCTCGCCGAAACGCTTATAGTAACGTTTGATTAACGCCAGATTACGCTCTGACGACATAATAATGTCGGCATAAAGCTGCGGATCCTGAGCAAACAGTCGCCCGACCATCGCCAGCTCAAGGCGGTAAATCGGCGAAGAGAGCGCCAGAAGTTGCTCAAGCTGAACATTTTCTTCTGCCAGATGCAGCCCATAAGCAAAAGTAGCAAAGTGGCGCAGAGCCTGAATAAACGCCATATTCTGATCGTGCTCGACAGCGCTAATACGATGCAGCCGAGCGCCCCAGACCTGAATTTGCTCCAGAAACCATTGGTATGCTTCCGGCTTACGTCCATCACACCAGACCACAACTTGCTTTGCCAGGCTACCGCTGTCCGGGCCGAACATCGGGTGTAACCCCAATACCGGGCCATCGTGCGCCGCCAGCATGGCCTGTAATGGTCCATTTTTCACTGATGCCAGATCAACCAGAATACAATCTTTCGGTAAAGGCGGTAATTTGCCGATAACTTGCTCAGTAACGTGGATTGGCACACTAACAATCACCATTCCGGCATCGGCAACAATATCAGCCGCTCGATCCCAGTCATGTTGCTCCAGAATCCGCACCTGATAACCCGAGAGTGTCAGCATCTTCTCGAACAGGCGTCCCATCTGACCGCCACCGCCGACGATAACCACCGGACGCAGTGACGGACAAAGTGTTTTAAATCCTTTGTCGTTTTCACTGGAGTAAGATTCACGCATCACCCGACGCAAAACATCCTCAATCAGATCTGGCGGTACACCCAGAGCTTCCGCCTCTGCACGACGCGAGGCCAACATAGATGCCTCGCGCTCCGGAACATAAATAGGCAGTCCAAAGCGGCTTTTCACCTCGCCCACTTCAGCAACCAGTTCCAGACGCTTCGCTAATAAATTCAGCAGCGCTTTATCGACTTCATCAATTTGATCGCGTAATGCGGTCAATTCAGCAACCATAATAAACCTCTTAAGCCACGCGAGCCGTCAGCTGCCCGTTCAGATCCTGATGAATTTCACGCAGCAAGGCATCGGTCATTTCCCAGCTAATGCAGGCATCGGTTACGGATACACCGTATTTCATTTCACTGCGCGGTTGCTCAGAAGACTGATTGCCCTCGTGGATATTACTTTCGATCATCAGACCAATAATTGAGCGATTGCCATCTTTGATTTGAGCAACCACGGATTCTGCCACCGCAGGCTGACGGCGATAATCTTTATTGGAATTACCGTGGCTGCAATCTACCATCAGAGACGGGCGCAGTCCCGCCTGTTCCATCTCTTTTTCACATTGCGCAACATCCGCAGGGCTATAGTTCGGCGCTTTACCACCGCGCAGGATGACATGCCCGTCCGGATTCCCCTGAGTTTGTAGCAACGCAACCTGCCCTGCCTGGTTAATGCCAACAAAACGGTGCGGCTGGGCGGCGGCGCGCATAGCGTTAATTGCTGTTGCCAGACTGCCGTCGGTGCCGTTTTTAAAACCAACCGGCATGGAAAGCCCGGAGGCCATTTCACGGTGAGTTTGCGATTCCGTTGTACGAGCACCAATTGCTGACCAGCTAAACAGATCGCCCAGGTATTGCGGGCTATTCGGATCTAACGCTTCCGTCGCCAGTGGCAGTCCCATATTCACCAGCTCAAGCAGCAATTTACGCGCGATCTGCAGCCCGGCTTCTACATCAAAAGAGCCATCCATATGGGGATCGTTAATTAACCCTTTCCAGCCGACAGTGGTACGGGGTTTTTCAAAATAGACGCGCATTACCAGATAGAGGCTATCGCTGACCTCTGCGGCAAGGGCTTTAAATCGACGAGCATATTCCAGAGCAGTTTCCGGATCATGAATGGAACAAGGACCACAAACTACCAGCAGACGAGGATCGCGCCCGGCGATAATATCTGAAATGGTTTTACGCGAGTCAGCAATCTGGGCTTCTTGTTGCAGGCTCAATGGAAAAGCGGCCTTCAGTTGTTCCGGAGTCATTAAAACCTGTTCGTCGGTAATATGTACGTTATTCAGCGCGTCTTTTTGCATGATGGCGATCCTGTTTATGCTCGTTTGCGATAGTTGATCCTCAGCGAGGATGACGTAACGATAACACACAAAGTAAAGTTTTCAATCCATATTTCGTACGCTTTTCTTTACACGAACAATTTACTCGCGCTTTGATGCTTATTTCGTACAAATAAATTTACACCTCCTTTAAAAACAATCCGCTATGCTTTGAAAAAGGAGAAAGAAATGATGAAAAAGTTTATCGCCCCCTTATTGGCTTTACTGGTTAGCGGATGTCAGATTGATCCTTATACTCACGCGCCAACCTTGACCAGCACCGACTGGTATGATGTCGGTATGGAAGATGCGATATCGGGCAGCGCCATAAAAGATGACGATGCATTTGGCGATTCACAGGCGGATCGCGGTCTATACCTTAAAGGATATGCCGAAGGACAAAAGAAAACTTGCCAGACCGATTTTACTTATGCCCGGGGACTTTCCGGTAAAAGCTTTCCTGCCAGCTGTAACAATGTTGAAAGTGCCAGCCAACTGCATGAAGTATGGCAAAAAGGGGCTGATGAAAATGCCAGCACAATACGATTAAATTAATTAAAACCCCACAAATAAATTAAACATAAGATTTTACTCATTGTGTTTTATTTCTCACATTGATGACGATCGCATGAAAAAATGATATTTTAATGAGCATTCTGAAAAAATATCGATGCATTTCGAGCGAAGAAGGTGGGGATCCCTGAATGCGTTTTTCTCACCGACTGTTCTTACTTCTGATTCTCCTGCTGACGGGAGCACCAATACTCGCTCAGGAGCCTTCTGACGTTGCGAAAAACGTGCGTATGATGGTTTCCGGTATTGTCAGTTACACCCGCTGGCCTGCGCTATCAGGGCCACCAAAGTTATGTATCTTTTCATCTTCACGTTTTAGTACCGCCCTACAAGAGAATGCCGCGACATCTTTGCCTTATCTGCCTGTCATCATTCACACTCAACAAGAGGCGATGATTTCAGGCTGCAATGGTTTTTATTTTGGCAACGAGTCACCGACATTCCAGATGGAATTAACCGAACAATATCCGTCAAAGGCGTTATTATTAATTGCCGAACAAAATACCGAGTGCATTATTGGTAGCGCCTTTTGTCTGATCATCCACAATAATGACGTCAGATTTGCCGTAAACCTGGATGCCTTATCGCGTAGCGGTGTAAAGGTCAACCCGGATGTCTTAATGCTCGCACGGAAGAAAAATGATGGATAACGATAATTCTCTTAATAAGCGCCCCACGTTTAAAAGAGCATTACGCAACATCAGTATGACCAGCATATTTATCACTATGATGCTGATCTGGTTGCTGCTTTCCGTGACCTCGGTGCTGACCCTGAAACAGTACGCGCAAAAAAACCTGGCACTGACAGCAGCAACAATGACTTACAGTCTGGAAGCAGCTGTCGTTTTTGCCGATGGCCCTGCAGCAACTGAAACACTGGCAGCGCTGGGCCAGCAAGGGCAATTTTCAACTGCAGAAGTACGTGATAAGCAGCAAAATATTCTGGCGTCCTGGCATTACACCCGTAAGGATCCAGGCGATACTTTCAGCAATTTCATAAGCCACTGGCTCTTCCCCGCCCCCATCATTCAGCCGATTCGTCACAATGGTGAAACCATTGGCGAAGTACGCTTAACCGCTCGCGACAGTTCAATCAGCCATTTTATCTGGTTTTCGCTCGCCGTACTGACCGGTTGTATTCTGCTGGCATCAGGCATCGCAATTACCCTCACCCGCCATTTGCACAATGGCCTGGTGGAAGCGCTGAAAAATATCACCGATGTCGTACATGATGTGCGTTCCAACCGCAATTTTTCCCGACGAGTTTCTGAAGAACGTATCGCTGAGTTTCACCGCTTCGCTCTCGACTTCAACAGTCTGCTGGATGAAATGGAAGAGTGGCAGCTTCGTTTACAGGCCAAAAATACGCAGCTTCTGCGTACCGCGCTACATGACCCATTAACCGGGCTGGCTAACCGCGCAGCGTTTCGTAGCGGCATCAATACGTTGGGTAATGACTCCAACTTACTGATAGTGTTTTATGTTCAGATAATGCCCGATGACCTTGTCATGCAGCTCCACCGATTTTGAGAACGACAGTGACTTCCGTCCCAGCCTTGCCAGATGTTGTCTCAGATTCAGATTATGTCGCTCAATGCGCTGAGTGTAACGCTTGCTGATAACGTGCAGCTTTCCCTTCAGGCGTGATTCATACAGCGGCCAGCCATCCGTCATCCATACCACGACCTCAAAGGCCGACAGCAGGCTCAGAAGACGCTCCAGTGTGGCCAGAGTGCGTTCACCGAAGAC
>NZ_MDGW01000118.1:0-6929 GCF_001712525.1 Shigella sp. FC1661 | reverse complement strand
AGGCAGTTCGCCGTGACCGAGCCAAATCAGGTGTGGTGCGGTGATGTGACCTGTATCTGGACGGGTAAGCGCTGGGCGTACCTCGCCGTTGTTCTCGACCTGTTCGCAAGAAAACCAGTGGGCTGGGCCATGTCGTTCTCGCCGGACAGCAGGCTCACCATGAAAGCGCTGGAAATGGCATGGGAAACCCGTGGTAAGCCCGGCGGGGTGATGTTCCACAGCGATCAGGGCAGTCATTATACGAGCAGGCAGTTCCGGCAGTTATTGTGGCGATACCAGATCAGACAGAGTATGAGCCGGCGCGGAAACTGCTGGGATAACAGCCCAATGGAACGCTTCTTCAGGAGTCTGAAGAACGAATGGATGCCGGTGGTGGGTTACCCCAAACGAATCGGAAAATCGATACTGGAAAAACTCTAACTCGGTGGCCAGTTTTTGTTGACCACTTCACCCAGCCAGAGTGTGAGCAATGATTGGAGTCGGTAAGCTGTTACGGGTCGGCAGGACTTCTACAGGGAACGGAATGTTATCCTGAGCGTCTTTAAGTACAGAATTGAGCATGGTCTTCACCAGCTTAGCTAACTGGAAGGCATAGACCTGAGGGTCGGCGTTAGTCGGGAGACCTTCGTTTACCTGCATGTTGTCAGTATCAGTAATGCGAACTGGCTCAATGCCAAACTGTAAAGCGTCTTTTGTCATGGTCATAATAATTAATCTCCTTGAGTCAAATACTTGAAGTCCCTAACAGGCAGTCAGGGACCGTGTGTTCTCAGATGAGGGTCGCTTGCTTACAAGCTGTCCATCCAGTTAGCGCCACTATCGAGGTCAGCCATAATTGATGCACGTGAGCGACCAGCGGAATGGGTAGCACTGCGGAGGTTCTCACCATATGTCCGGCGTTCAGCTTTGACCTGTTCGCGGCGCTGTAGCTCTTTCTGCCATTCGTCTTCGGTCATGAACATTTCGCGGGTACGCTCTTTCTGAGACGCCAGCTCTTTAGCGATACGCTCAGCCTCGACACGCTTATTCATCTGGCGGCGTTGGTAGGCGGTCAGCAGGTCATTACTGAAGAAGTTGCCAATAGCTACACCAGCTTCAGCCAGAGCTTCCAGTAACTCCATTGCCTCGCGGCTGGTAGACGGCAGGCCTGACAGATAGCCCGGAATGAGGGTCTTGATAGCGAGCGACAACGGATAGGACTGACCGTCCAGCTTGCAAGTATTTGCGTAAAGGTCGATGTCGGTGACTGACAGTTTCCATTCGTTGTTGTTGAATAACATATGCTGGTACTCCTTTGAGGTTGAGACTATCGGTCGACCACAGGCGTGTTTAGTCCTGCGGCGTCTCCCCGCATCGGTCATCTCAAAAGGTTTAAAATGAGGTATTAAGTAGGTGAGCTGCTAACGGTTAGGCGCTAGCTTGCTAGCTGACGGCAGTTTCATAGCGACCAGTTGCACTATCAGCTCGTCTCGTGATTGGTGCTGGCGGGTCTCATCTTCCGGGTCTAGACCAAGCTCTCTGAGGAGGACTTCAGTCCGGTAGCCACGGTAACGGAGAGTCATGCGGCCCTCAGGTGTGCGCGGGTCAATCATCTTAGAGTCCCTCCAGCTTGCCGGATTGGGCCTGCTTCAGGAGATGCTCTTGCTTCTGCTGGTCGGTGCCAGTGAAGGCAATAAGGATGCCTCGCAGTTTATCGACTATCGCAGGCTTACCGAAGACCTCCAATCCCTTAGCGTTGAAGCGAAAGTTATAACCACCTGCTGAGAACTTCTGGTCAGACGGCTTAATGATACGGAAGCAGTCGGAATACTTCGGATTTACAGACCACTCGTTACTGATTGGGTTCTTACGAAAGAGGCCACGATGCTGGAGAAGTGCGGTCATTAGCTTCTGAGCGGGTAGATCATAGGTTTTGCAGTAGTCGCCCCAAGTCACGCCTCGACGGTTAGCAGACTGAATGGCTGCTCGCTTCTTCTGGTCTTCCAGTTGAAGGACTCGACGCTCTAACGTCTGAATATGGTCGTAACACTTGGCGCGGAGGTGAACGGAATAGCCAGCGACCAGAATAAAAGTATGCTTACGGTCGAGACGGTACAGAGGCTGCTGTTTCCCCTGCGCGTTTAGATAAACATCTTTAGTCACCCCGATATGACTGCTCAGTTTTGAGCACTGCTCAGTTTTGAGCGCGTTAAGCTCCTCAGCCATATTGCGAATATCACGCAGGACATTTCGGTGCTCCTTGCCTGTCAGCTCAGCAATTTCAATTGAGGTCATGGAGACAAGCTGGTCGAGGTTTGAACCGCCTCCGGTATCCCGCTCATGCTGGCGTACCCAGACACGCAGAGTCTCCGGTGTACAGCCAATCTTTGGGGCAATGGAACAAATTGCCGCCCACTGTGAGTCATATTCGCCCTGACTTTCCAGAACCATACGAATCGCCCTCTGACGGACTTCGGGGGAAAAACGAGTATTTTTAGTCATCCTGTTTACCTCTTTCTCAGGGAGTTTAGTCTCCAGGATTCCCGGGGCGGTTCAGTTAATGACGCTGATTTCTTGTTGGGTCATTTACGTGTACTCCTTTTGTTTGCACCCTGAAGTCGCACCCCACTGACCTACTCAAGCCCCCACGTAAAGGGAGACCAGCAGGCAACAGGACGCAAACAGAATGACTTGAGGTAATTGGGGTTAGTGGTCTGCGATGACCATAGAGATGAAGGTTCGACAGCATGTCCGAGCGTGTGTGGTGATAGACTTAAGTCACGAGACCAAAGAACACACAGGCTGACCAGAGGCTGTCTTGCCTTAGGCTGGTGGCTAGCTTGCTAGCGTGGACCACGGTTTCTCGCTTGCCGTCTCTCAGGAGGTCAGAGGCGAGATATGGTCCCTATAGTGATAGTTTAGTCAAACAGGAATGAACTTCGGAGAACTTGACGCGAAAGTGTTCAGTACTTCCAGTAAGACCCGAAGCATGGAGACCACATCATAGCGACCATAGTTTACTTCGGGTTGGCGGGAGTGGAGGCTGGACTTAAAGTTCTTCTTATTGGAATTGTGATAACACAATCCATAACAAGATAAACTCATGGTCTCCTCCAGCCTGCTGGTCAGGACTCAAAGTCCGACCTCAGACACCACTACTGGTCTAACCTCTTTGAGTTTCCGCCTGTCCACAATGGATGGCAGACCTCAGCAATGATGTCTTGGTTCTTCACAATCTCGCACACCGATGGTCTCATAGACGGAAGTTCCGCTGAGGTCTGATGTTCTCCGCCTGTCAAAGGAGAGAGATTGCTACGTTAAAGGGAATGGTCTCAGGCCAAGGTGATTTAACACTAGGCTTATTGCGGATGGTTTCCAATCGGTCCGCTACCGGAAGCCTGAGATTTAATGAATGTGTGGGTCGGTGGCTGTATTAAGCCGGGGGGACTTAGGGTCTCTCCCTATAGTGATAGTTTAGTCCCCCTTCCCCCTATAGTGTGGGTTTTATTCATTAGCAGCCTGCTGCTGTTCCCTCGCCTGTCTGTCCTGATTCTCAATACCTTGGCGTGGACCTTCAGGCATACTCTGGAACATAGCCTCAATTTCTTTCGGTCTGGTAATCTGCTCAGTGACAATAATGTTCAACAGCTTAAAGAGACCATGTGCCAACTGTGGGTCGTCATCAAGGCTAATCTCTCCTGGATGGACCGCCTGATTGCCAACGATACGACAGATGTCTGCTGCCTGCTGAATGCGTACAGGTAGTCCTTTCTGGACGAGTGACCGAATGTCAGCATTAATGTTGTTTCCCGGTTCGCCTAAGTGGACCATTAGCTTTTGGAGGCAAAGACGAAGGAGTGCTGCTGCGCCTTTAGGAGACAGATTAATGATGCTTCTAGCTTCCATATAGTCTGACTTGCAGTCATCGGGCATGTCTGGGTTTGGGAGTTCAACATTGCCAGCCGCAGGGATCAACATGTTGCCCTGATACCAATAGGCATCTTCACCACAATGAGAGCATGTTGACATTCGGAACTCAGTTGATTTGACCGCAAGCACATTCGAATTACCATACATACTACGCCAGAACTGACGGGCATATACACCGCAGTGAGGGCAATTAAAAGCTTCTGCTTCAAACACCGCCGGATAATACTCAGCCATTTACTCCAGTCTCCTTATAAACACCAGCCATCACATTAACCAATCTATCTACCTCAACCTCTTTCGCGTAACGGTCGTAAGTTATGGACCCGCTCGAATGGCCCATAATCGCCTGAGCATACGCTAACTCGACCCCATGTTGTTTTAACTGGGTCGCAACAGTATGTCTAAACGAGTGAAACGCTAAGCCGCTACGGTCAGCAAGGACTTTAGGTAGCAACGTTCGGTTAAACCATTTGCTCACCTGCTCACCGTAGCCGTTCTTCATCAGCTTGAGGCCATCGAATACCATAGCATTATCACCCTCAGCCTTTCTACGGTCTTCCACAAGCGACACAAAGTCAGCCAATACAAAACCATAAGCGCCATCGACCAGCGGGACACAGCGGTCGCTATGCGCATTCTTAACGCTCTTACCCGGCAGGCTGCTATCGTCTTCGTTAATGTGGATATACACGGTCCCGGCCTCAGTGACCCTGACGTCTTTGACCTGAAGTTGGGCCACCTCGTTAAGTCTTGCTCCAGTGATCGCAGCCAGAGCGGTGACGTAATAATGGTATGGCTTACCTGCGGTCTTCTGAGAGTACGCTTTAGCGGCGACCAGTAGTTGCCCTACCTGCTCAGGACTGAACGCATCACGAGCGTCGGAGGCTTTACGCTGCGGGACTTTCAGCTCAAGACCTTCGGTCAGGTTCTTAGCTATCAAGTCGTTGCGTACCGCCCACTTAAACACAGCAGCCATCTTGATAAGATATTTATTGTTGATGGTAACGACATCCAAACAGTCAGTCTTAGACTCCCGGTTCAGCAGGTCAGACAGCGGCATAGACTTAAAGCGTTGCTTGCGGTTCTTCGGTATCTGCTGGAGGACTTCACGGACCCTGAGCATATCTGAACGGGTCGCCTTGCCGACATCCTGAATATCCAGATAGTCGAATATCTCGATTAGCGTGGAGTGCGACGCTCGGTTCTCGCTTAGGGTCGCTGGCTTCCAGTTCTGGGCGTTCTCCTGCTCGTACTGCTCAATGAGAGACGCGAGGGTAAGAGCTTTAGGTTCGGGGACTTCAGGATCTGCCAATACAGATAGGGAGACGGACGGTCTTAGACTACTGGTCTCAGGCTCAAGGTAAGACAACAGGCCAGAGCTATCACCCCTGAGTCTGTCCTGACAGGCCTTAAGCACACCGATAACGTCATTGATATAGCGATGCTGGTCTACAGTCAGACGCTCAGTCGCTACAGCTTCCCGAAGGTTGGACTTAATGTCATCGTACTGGTCAACGTAAAGCTGGTAGGACTCTGGGTCGTTCAGGTCATCACGGCTGACACTAAGCTCCCACTCGACAATGGTCTTCAGGTGCTCCCGTAGCTCCTCATAAGAGGCGTTAGGGTTATCTGCGTGGATTGCTTTAAGTGCTGACTTGATGTGCCGTGAGTGAGCCATAGCGGTGCGTCTGTCCTTAGTCCGTAGTGATACTGACGCTAGTTTATAACGGTTATGAGAGGGAAGCGAAGCGGTCAGGCGACCAGTGCTCTTCATTCTAAGACGGATGTAAAAGACACCGTTACGCTGATAAAGGTAGGTTCTTGAGTTGAGCATGTACTGAGACCTTAGGTCTGCTCACTACTTCAACAAAGTTAGTCACAGTGTTGGTTACAGTGAGTAAAACTCTCGGAAGGCTTTAAGCCGTATCCCTTAGGATTCAGTAAGTTATTGAACTTTAAGAAGTGTCATGGAGCGGGCGAAGGGAATCGAACCCTCGTATAGAGCTTGGGAAGCTCTCGTTCTACCATTGAACTACGCCCGCTTCGAGATGCGTAAGGCATTATAAACCTTACGCTCTCCTTAGCAAGTGCCGCGCTGCTGACTGCTGATTAATTCGCCATCAGCATTTTGGCTTGCTGCCCTGCGGCGGCAAGTAACGTAGCGGATCAATTGCCGTTGCTCGGTAACGAATCTGGAAATGCAGGCGAACAGATGCCGCATCCGTGCTCCCCATAGTGGCGATTTTTTGCCCAGCCTTCACGCTTTGCCCATTATTTACCAGCATCGTGTCATTATGGGCGTAAGCCGTAATGTAATCTTCACTGTGTTTAATCATGATGAGATTACCGTAGCCACGCAGCTGGTTGCCCACATACACCACCTTTCCTGCACCCGCGGCGTAAATAGGTGTACCCCGTGGAGCTGAGATATCAATCCCTTTATTGCCGCCATCTGCTGTCGAATACGGCATGATAACTTTCCCTGTCGTTGGCCATAACCAACAACGTTGCCCTACTGGCGGCCAGGAAGATTTCGGTACCGCTGATGACGGTGTAACCGATGCGGTTTTGGTCGTTGATTTGGCGGTTGATTTACGTGTACTACTGCTACTTTTCGCCCCACCCAGTTTTAGTTTCTGACCAACTTCAATGGTGTAAGGGGGGGAAATGCCGTTCAGTCGCGCCAGTTCTTTTACGCTGGTTCCCGTGGTGCGCGAAATACGATATAGCGTATCCCCCCGTTTCACGGTGTAAACGGAGCCGGAATACGTTCCTGTATCGGATGATTTGCTACCCGAACAGCCCGCCAAAAGCAGTCCAACCGATAACAACATCACGATACCCAGAGATTTTTTATTCAGGCGTCCCGCACTCAAAATCTTTCCTCGCTTAAAAAACAAGACGCCTTATCATAGCAGCCAGCCGGTGATGCTGCCAACTTACTGATTTAGTGTATGATGGTGTTTTTGAGGTGCTCCAGTGGCTTCTGTTTCTATCAGCTGTCCCTCCTGTTCAGCTAC
>NZ_MDGW01000117.1:0-6948 GCF_001712525.1 Shigella sp. FC1661 | reverse complement strand
GCCTGAAGGGAAAGCTGCACGTTATCAGCAAGCGTTACACTCAGCGCATTGAGCGACATAATCTGAATCTGAGACAACATCTGGCAAGGCTGGGACGGAAGTCACTGTCGTTCTCAAAATCGGTGGAGCTGCATGACAAGGTCATCGGGCATTATCTGAACATAAAACACTATCAGTAAGTTGGCAGCATTACCAGCGCCGAGAAAACGCTGAATCCGCGTGGCGTGGTGGGCCTGTTCCCGGCAAACCGTGTGGGCGATGACATTGAA
Organism: Shigella sp. FC1661; assembly: GCF_001712525.1. Lineage (NCBI taxonomy): Bacteria > Pseudomonadati > Pseudomonadota > Gammaproteobacteria > Enterobacterales > Enterobacteriaceae > Shigella > Shigella sp. FC1661. The sequence goes on along the minus strand of NZ_MDGW01000117.1, from coordinate 6,679 downwards.
ATCTACCGTGACGAAACGCGCACCCATGTGATCAATGTCAGCCACCATCTGCGTCAACAGACCGAAAAAACGGGATTCGCTAACTACTGTCTCGCTGACTTCGTTGCGCCGAAGCTTTCTGGTAAAGCAGATTACATCGGCGCATTTGCCGTGACTGGCGGGCTGGAAGAGGACGCACTGGCTGATGCCTTTGAAGCGCAGCACGATGATTACAACAAAATCATGGTGAAAGCGCTTGCCGACCGTTTAGCCGAAGCCTTTGCGGAGTATCTCCATGAGCGTGTGCGTAAAGTCTACTGGGGCTATGCGCCGAACGAGAACCTCAGCAACGAAGAACTGATCCGCGAAAACTACCAGGGCATCCGTCCGGCACGGGCTACCCGGCCTGCCCGGAACATACGGAAAAAGCCACCATCTGGGAGCTGCTGGAAGTGGAAAAACATACCGGCATGAAACTCACAGAATCTTTCGCCATGTGGCCCGGTGCATCGGTTTCGGGTTGGTATTTCAGCCACCCGGACAGCAAGTACTACGCCGTGGCGCAAATTCAGCGCGATCAGGTTGAAGACTATGCCCGCCGTAAAGGTATGAGCGTCTCAGATGTTGAGCGCTGGCTGGCACCGAATCTGGGGTATGACGCGGACTGATTCACAAATCTGTCACTTTTCCTTACAACAAACAGGGCGCTCAATGAGTGCCCTGTCTCTTTATTAATATGAAACACTTATACTGGAATCAGGCTGGAATAATCTTAGCCGGAAAAACGAATGTCAAAAGGCACAGTAAAGATGCCAGTCAGCGTGTTTCCGGTCCTTTGGTCATTCAATTGCTTCAGGAACATATAACGATAAGGAGAACCTGAACTCGTGTTAACGCTGCTTCACCTGCTTTCTGCCGTCGCCCTGCTGGTCTGGGGGACTCATATTGTTCGAACCGGCGTAATGCGCGTCTTCGGCGCGCGTTTGCGTACTGTCCTTAGCCGGAGCGTCGAAAAAAAGCCGCTCGCCTTTTGCGCGGGGATCGGCGTTACCGCACTGGTACAGAGCAGTAATGCCACCACCATGCTGGTGACCTCGTTCGTCGCTCAGGATCTGGTAGCCCTCGCACCGGCTCTGGTCATTGTGCTGGGGGCAGATGTCGGGACGGCGCTAATGGCGCGTATTCTCACCTTCGACTTATCCTGGCTGTCACCGTTACTTATTTTTATCGGCGTGATTTTTTTCCTCGGACGCAAACAGTCACGCGCCGGGCAACTGGGCCGCGTCGGTATTGGTCTTGGGCTGATTTTGCTGGCGCTGGAGTTGATTGTGCAGGCCGTAACGCCGATCACCCAGGCAAACGGCGTTCAGGTGATCTTTGCCTCGCTGACCGGCGATATTCTGCTGGATGCGCTGATTGGCGCGATGTTCGCCATTATCAGCTACTCCAGCCTTGCTGCTGTACTGCTGACCGCGACTCTGACCGCCGCAGGCATTATCTCCTTCCCCGTGGCGCTCTGTCTGGTGATTGGTGCTAACCTCGGTTCCGGCCTGCTGGCGATGCTCAACAACAGTGCCGCCAATGCCGCAGCCCGCCGTGTCGCGCTGGGTAGTCTGCTGTTTAAGCTGGTGGGTAGCCTGATTATCCTGCCGTTTGTCCATTTGCTGGCAGAGACAATGGGGAAGCTGTCATTGCCAAAAGCGGAACTGGTGATCTATTTCCACGTCTTCTACAACCTTGTACGTTGCCTGGTCATGCTGCCATTTGTTGACCCGATGGCACGGTTTTGCAAAACGATTATTCGCGATGAACCGGAACTGGATACCCAGCTACGGCCTAAACATCTGGATGTCAGCGCGCTGGATACGCCCACGCTTGCTCTGGCGAACGCCGCGCGCGAAACCCTGCGCATTGGCGACGCCATGGAACAGATGATGGAAGGGTTGAATAAAGTGATGCACGGTGAGCCACGGCAGGAGAAAGAGCTGCGTAAGCTGGCAGATGATATCAACGTTCTCTACACCGCCATTAAGCTGTATCTGGCGCGGATGCCAAAAGAAGAGCTGGCGGAGGAAGAGTCGCGCCGCTGGGCGGAGATTATTGAAATGTCGCTCAACCTTGAACAGGCCTCCGATATCGTCGAGCGCATGGGCAGCGAAATTGCTGACAAATCACTGGCAGCACGGCGGGCATTTTCGCTTGATGGGTTGAAGGAACTGGATGCGCTCTATGAGCAATTGCTCAGTAATTTAAAGCTGGCAATGTCGGTGTTCTTCTCTGGCGATGTCACCAGCGCTCGTCGTTTGCGCCGTAGTAAGCATCGCTTTCGCATTCTTAATCGCAGCTATTCCCACGCCCACGTCGATCGCCTGCATCAGCAAAACGTGCAGAGCATTGAAACCAGTTCGCTACATTTAGGCTTACTGGGAGATATGCAGCGCCTGAACTCGCTGTTTTGTTCGGTGGCTTACAGTGTGCTGGAACAGTCGGATGAAGATGAAGGATGGGACGAGTATTAATATTGTGAATCCTGTAGGCCTGATAAGACGCGTCAAGCGTCGCATCAGGCACTATGAACAAGATGCCGGATCATGCATCCGGCAATTCACTTAAAAACGGTGACCAGCTTCCAGCGGAACCGCTTCTTCACCGGCCTTAAACACATAGGTGGTGTTCGGGCCACCCAGCGTAGCGTGACCTTTACTCACTGTGATCCAGTTACCTTCCGGTAGACCAATAATCGTCAGTTCTGGCGCGACGACCAGCAGTTCGCGAATACGCTGCTCACGGGTTTCACCTTTATGGCCTTCCGGCAGCGCGTTGGTGAAGTGCGGGTTGATTTGCAACGGGAACAGATTTAGCGCATCGAAACCTTGCGGATCGACAATCGGCATATCGTTGGTGGTACGAATGGTTGGGCAAGCAAGGTTAGCGCCTGCGCTCCAGCCAATATACAGCGCACCACGTTTAACCACGTCAGTAATTGGTGCCAGCAGCCCGCGCTCGCGGCACTGTTTCAGCAACTGGAAAGTATTCCCGCCGCCGACAATCACGATCTCAGCATTTTCAATCGCGGCAACGGGATCGACAACGCTATGAATACCGGTGACAGAAACACCCAGCGGAGCGAGAACCGCAGCCGTTTTCGCTGTGTAATCATCCCAGGTCTGCGTTACGCCAGCGAAAGGGATAAACACCGCTGAGCGGCGACCCTGCAACTGTTCAGCAATTAGCGGCAGTGCATGTTCCAGCCAGGCTTTACCCGGCAGCGTCGAGTTACTCAATAAAAGCAGTTCCATTACTTCTCCGGTTAGTAAGAAATCACGGAAGGCATGCTACCACTGCGAATTTAACCACTTACTGACATGGCTCACGATGTCCCGTATTGCACCGGGAGCTGAGACTGATGACAAACACAGCATTGCCTGATGCGCTACGCTTACCAGACCTACCAGATAACTGCAATATATTGAATTTTCGAGATTATGTAGGCCGAATAAAGCTTTATTCCGCATCCGGCATAAACAATGTGTACTTTGCCACCAATTTGAGCGCCCCTTAAGGCGCTGATGTTTTTTTATCCTTCTCGTGCACATTGGGCCGCTTCAGCAATCAGCCGCACATCAGGTCGCGAAGTTGCCGCGGCGACCAGCCAGCGACATGCAGAGTTAAGTAGCGCGATTAATCATGGGAAATTGCCTCTGCATGAGTGAGCAGATATTGCTCCGCCTCACCGGACCAGATCCCCTGATGACGCGCCAGAATCGCCGCCAGTGCTTGATCCTGAATCTGCGTGAGTGACGTCAGCGGCAGGTATTTCCCGGTATACACCAGCTTTTTGCCGCCGCCGACGGCAGGCAATTCAAGCGTGGTTTCGCCCGCGGCATTCAGCCCAAGAATATGTGTTACCACTTTTGCGGCCTGCACTTTTTTCTCTTCAATCAGTTTGACCGCCGCGCGCATGTCGTCGGTATTGCCGCCTGACGTGCCCACGTAGTGGGTAAATGCATAATGCACATCGTAGAAATTAATTGGCGCGCTGAAATGTTTATCCTGCGGTCCGGCGAAGAAATTCAGGCAACCATCTGTCGCCAGCAAGGAAGAGGCGAGAGTCACCAGTCCTTCATTAGGCACAAAGACGAAAATATCATCGAAGCCGTGACCGCCACTCAGCGCCATTAGCGTATCAAATGCTGCATCGGCGGCATTGAGATAATGAATCAGTGTTTGCGGTTCTGATGGATAGTGCTTGCGCGCATAACTCAATTTATCGTTGTCGGTATCGGTAATGACGAGCTGCGACGGGTTAACGGGTCCATGTAGCGCATAATCAATCGCCAACAGTCCCATTGGTCCGGTGCCGCCGAGGATCAGCATGCGCCCTTGCGGGCGAATCCCCATCGTGTGGTTATAACTACCTTCCTGAAGATGATAGTTGGCGTTGAACGCGCCAATCACGCAGGAAAGCGGTTCAACCAGTGAGCCTTCAAAATAGGTTTCGCCGTCGTATGCCAGCAGGCAATCTTGTTCCATGACCTCGTTGGGAATAACCACATGCGTGGCTTCGCCGCCCACCCACGGGAAGGAGTAGCCGGGGCAGTCCGGGCGGTCGGGGAGTTGCAGGTTGGCCTGAATCACATAACGCTGACCCGGCTGGAATTTGTGCTGCCACTTTTTACCCACGGCCAGAATATCGCCGCAAAACTCGTGGCCGATGATGATGGGGGGGGGGCGCCACATCGTCGGGTACTTTTTTATGGTTTTCACCCAGATTGGCCTCTTTCCAGGAAGAGAGGCACAGGCTGTCAGTGACCACCGTCGCGAGGATTTCATCCTCCTGCATTTCAGGAAGGTCAAAGGTTTCCAGGCGTAAATCACGTTTACCATAAAGACGCAGAGCTGTTGTTTTCATAAACCACCTCATGTTGAGCGATGGCCCCGGCAGTCGTGCCGGGGCGAAGAATCTGGACAGGAAGCCCAGCGCATTACCGATAATCCCTAAGCCAAACAGGGCGAAAATCAGCCATACCGGGTTAATTTTTTTGTTGAGCAGACGAACCATAAGCAGCGTCAGACCGAGCGCCAGCAAACCAGGGCAAAGTTGGTCGAGAATGTTCTGCACGGTCATGGTGACGGTGGAGCCATCGGCGGCATGCGTTTGTGAAACCACCAACGGTACGTTGATTGACGTCCATTTGGTGACCAGCACGCCCATCACAAACAGCCCGAGAATCGACGCGCCTTCGGTGAGTTTTTGCAGCACATTCCCGCCCATATCGCTGACGATATTCACCCCTTTGCGAAAGCCGAGCTGTAGGCCATACCACTTCATCGCCAGACGCACCGCATTGAAAATAAAGAAGAACAGCAGCGGGCCGAGAATGTTGCCCGAAAGTGCCAGAGATGCGCCGAGCGCGGTGGTAATCGGGCGCAGCGTTCCCCAGACCAGTGGATCGCCAACTCCTGCCAATAGTCCCATCAGACCGACTTTGATGCCGTTAATGGTACCGTCATCAATTTCCGCGCCGTTGGCCCGCGCCTCTTCCATGGCGGCAGTGACGCCGATGACCGGGCCACATACGGCTGGCGTGGTATTGAAGAACACCAGGTGTCGCCTGAGCGCCGCAACCTGATCCTCTTTTAATGGGTAAAGTCGTTTGATGGCGGGGATCATGTCGTAGCAAAAACCCAGCCCGTGAATACGTTCAAAGTTAAAGGACGCCTGTTGCAGGTTGGAGCGCAGAAACATGCTCACCAGATCGCTGCGTGTAATTTTTCTCTGTTCCATGATGGCTCCGTTAATCGTCAAGTTGGTCAAGGGCGGTGGAGGCGGTGGCCTGGAGTTGAGGTTCAGCTTTACGCCACTGTGGATTTAGCTGGATGTAGACCAGGGCCATGATCACGCCGACGCCACCGAACGCCAGCAGACTGAGATCGAGGTAGCCACCTGCGAGGAAACCGAGGAAAAAGAAAGGCATCAAATATTTCACGCCCATCATACGTAGCACCATGGCGTAACCGACCACCACGATAAAACCGCCAGCAATTTGCAGACCGCGCGTCACGAATTCCGGTATCGCGCTCAGCATATTGCTCACCATATCGGCGCTGACGAACAGTGAGACAATCAGTGCCGGAATAGCAACGCGCAGCGCCTGCACGCCAAACGCGGAGACATGCAGAATATCGAGAGTGCGAAACCGTGCTTCTTCCGCTGCTTTATCCGCCGCGTGCTGGAACACTACGGTGATGGTACGGGCAAACACAGTCAGCACCTGGCCTGCCGCAGCCACAGGCAACGCGATGGCGATTCCGGTGGCGATGCTTTGCTGACCAACGATAACCAGAATGGCGGAGATTATGCTGGCGAGTGCAGAATCCGGAGATTGCGCCGCGCCGACGTTCATCCAGCCGAGAGCTATCAATTCCAGCGTACCACCGAGTATTATTCCGGTTTTTAAATCACCGAGAATTAAACCAATCACCGTACAGGCAATTAACGGGCGATGAGTCTGAAATTCATCCAGCACGCTGCCCATTCCGGCAATACAGGAAAAAAGAAATATAGCAATGATTTGTAGGGTACTTATTTCCGGTGATGCTGCCAACTTACTGATTTAGTGTATGATGGTGTTTTTGAGGTGCTCCAGTGGCTTCTGTTTCTATCAGCTGTCCCTCCTGTTCAGCTACTGACGGGGTG
>NZ_MDGW01000116.1:0-7220 GCF_001712525.1 Shigella sp. FC1661 | reverse complement strand
CCCGCCCAGGTAAGCCCACCTGGCGCGTGATGATTTAATAGATAGTATTCAGTGTATGTATGAGTTCCACACCCATTATGAAAGCATTCTGGCGTAACGCCGCGTTGCTCGCGGTTTCTCTGCTTCCCTTCTCTTCTGCCAACGCCGTAGCGTTGCAGACAAAACAGTATGGCGATTTTGATCGCTATGTCCTGGCCCTCTCCTGGCAAACCGGATTTTGCCAGAGTCAACACGATCGAAATCGTAACGAACGAGATGAATGTCGCCTGCAAACCGAAACGACCAACAAAGCTGATTTTCTGACCGTACATGGTCTGTGGCCAGGATTGCCTAAATCGGTTGCTGCCCGTGGTGTTGATGAACGCCGCTGGATGCGCTTCGGTTGCGCTACTCGCCCAATCCCGAATCTACCAGAAGCGCACGCCAGCCGGATGTGTTCATCGCCGGAAACCGGGTTATCACTGGAAACGGCCGCTAAACTAAGTGAAGTCATGCCAGGAGCTGGCGGACGTTCCTGCCTGGAACGCTACGAATATGCCAAACACGGTGCCTGCTTTGGTTTTGATCCGGACGCATACTTCGGTACGATGGTACGCCTGAATCAAGAAATTAAAGAGAGCGAAGCCGGAAAATTCCTTGCGGATAATTACGGTAAAACAGTGAGCCGCCGTGACTTTGACGCCGCCTTTGCCAAAAGCTGGGGAAAAGAGAACGTGAAAGCAGTTAAGCTAACGTGCCAGGGTAACCCTGCGTATTTGACTGAAATTCAGATCTCGATCAAAGCTGACGCCATCAACGCTCCGCTTTCTGCAAACTCATTCTTGCCACAACCACACCCAGGCAACTGTGGCAAAACCTTTGTGATTGATAAAGTGGGTTATTAATCATCTGATTTACAAAACACGCTAATTCGTCTTCCATAAACCGTGACGATTAAGAATTATACATAATGCGCTGCATTGAGGAATTCCCTGAATGTGACGCAAATCACTTCAAAGAGTGAGCAACAGTCAGTATCATCATGTGAGTTAAACCCTCGCCGCCTGACGGTGAGGGTTTTCTTTTGGGTATGTTTATCTGCGACACTCGCAGTACCGACGACATGGAGTAAAAATGTCCAGACCAACTATCATCATTAACGACCTGGATGCCGAACGCATCGATATTCTGCTGGAGCAACCCGCCTATGCTGGTTTGCCAATCGCCGACGCGTTAAACGCAGAGTTGGATCGCGCCCAAATGTGTTCGCCAGAAGAGATGCCACACGACGTGGTGACAATGAACAGCCGGGTTAAATTCCGCAATCTTAGCGATGGCGAAGTGCGTGTGCGCACGCTGGTGTATCCGGCAAAAATGACCGATAGCAATACTCAGCTTTCCGTTATGGCTCCGGTAGGTGCCGCACTGCTGGGGCTGCGCGTTGGCGATTCCATTCACTGGGAACTTCCGGGCGGCGTTGCAACCCACCTTGAAGTGCTGGAACTCGAATACCAGCCAGAAGCTGCTGGCGACTACCTGCTTTAATCCCATCTGCACAAGCGATAACTCGCTTTGCCCAGAGGATGCACTCGCATCCTCTTTACGCAAAATCAGCAATTTTTCCTGGTTCTCACTGTTCACTTTTGCTGCAAAATTATTCCGTTTCGTTTGTGGGAATAACCATGGCAGAAGCATTTTACATCCTGATAGGATTTCTGATTATGGCGGCGATTATCGTCATGGCTGTCCTTTACCTCGAAAACCACTCCTGACGATCATATTGTTCCCCCCGGCATCGCATTCACCAGACCTGAAACTGCCTTCTGCGCCGCCTCTGCGCTTTGTGCACCGGGTACCAGAATCACCTTACGGCACTCCTCTTCACGTTTTTCGAAAATCTCATATCCCCGGGCGGCCTCTTCAAACGGCATATAGTGGGTAACAATTTCTTCTGGTTTCAGTAATCCTTTCTCAATTAACGGTAATAATTCTCCCAGCCATGCGTGAACGTGGGTCTGTCCCATTTTAAACGTCAACCCTTTATCAAAGGCGTCACCAAACAGGAAACCGTGAATAAATCCAGCGTAGACGCCCGGTACGCTAACAATGCCGCCACGCCTGACCGCCGCAATACACTGGCGCAACGCTTTACCGCTGCTGCCCTCCAGTTTCAGGTTAGTCAGCACCGTTTCCGTGGTGCTGCCTTTCGCTTCAAAACCGACGGCGTCTATTACTGCATCCACGCCCCGGTGACCTGCCGTTTGTTCAATAATTGACTGTGCCGGATCGCTATCTTCATCGAAATTAATCGGGATCGCGCCGTAGCGGTCAGCGGCGAAACTCAAGCGGTAGGGATGATGATCAACAACAAAAATCTGTTCCGCACCGAGCAACCGTGCACAGGCGATTGTCAACAATCCCACTGGACCGGCACCATAGACTGCAACGCTTGAACCTTGTTGGATCTGCGCATTTTTTGCTGCCTGCCATGCCGTTGGCAGAATATCAGAAAGGAAAAGGGCTTTATCATCTGAAAGCAAAGGCGGTACTTTAAACGGCCCCACATTCCCTTTAGGGACGCGGACATATTCCGCCTGTCCACCAGGAACGCCACCATACAGGTGACTATAACCAAACAATGCCGCGGGAGCTGGTATCTGTTTTTTATTGAGCGCAGCGCCTTTACCCGCATTGGTATTTTCGCAGGCGGCATATTGCTGCATTCGACAGAAAAAACAGTCGCCACAAGCAATGACAAACGGAATTACCACCCGGTCGCCTTTTTGCAAATTTTTTACGTCCTTTCCGGTTTCAACGACTTCCCCCATAAATTCATGACCAAAAATATCGCCATGTTTAACCTAGGGTATTTTGCCTCGATAAAGATGGAGATCAGAGCCACAGATCGCCGTTGCCGTAATACGCAGAATAATATCATCTGCCTGTTCAATGCCCGGATCGGGAACATTTTCTACCTGAACGTGATGTGGGCCGTGATAAGTCAATGCTTTCATGCAACCTCCAGAGACAGTTCAAAAAAGAGTCAGTCTTTAAGGGTAGCTATCACAGCGGGAAAACGGGCGGTACCGCAGGTTTTGGGAGAATTCCTAGTGTTCAGTGAGAATATATTAATCACAGAAACCGTTCGTAAGGAAAAAGAACCAGACAAATATCAGGGATAAATATTATAATCATGGCGAATGATTTTTCATGATTAACAGGGAGAAAGGGTTATGTATAAGACAATCATTATGCCAGTTGATGTATTTGAAATGGAATTGAGCGACAAAGCTGTTCGCCACGCTGAATTCCTCACCCAGGATGACGGAGTTATTCATCTACTTCACGTACTACCCGGGTCAGCCAGCCTGAGCCTGCACCGTTTTGCCGCTGATGTGCGTCGTTTTGAAGAGCATCTGCAACATGAAGCAGAAGAACGTCTGCAAACGATGGTCAGCCACTTCACCATCGATCCTTCCCGCATTAAACAACATGTCCGTTTTGGTAGCGTGCGGGATGAAGTCAATGAGTTGGCAGAAGAACTGGGGGCTGATGTTGTAGTTATCGGTTCTCGCAACCCATCGATTTCGACCCATCTGTTAGGTTCTAACGCCTCGAGCGTGATCCGCCACGCCAATCTGCCTGTACTGGTCGTTCGCTAACAGATAAAAGTATTTATGCCGCCCTGCCTAGAACATCCCGGCAGGGCTTTTTAATGCCATAAAAAAGCCGCTAGGTTTGACCCCGGCGGCTAAGCAATTGCAGGTGAATCTTACTTCTTCTTATGCAGTTTTGGTGCGAATCAGGTAGTCAAAAGCACTCAGAGAGGCTTTGGCACCTTCGCCAGTGGCGATGATGATCTGCTTGTACGGAACCGTCGTACAGTCACCCGCTGCGAATACGCCTTTGACGTTGGTTTCGCATTTCGCATCAATGATAATCTCACCCATGCGGTTACGTTCGACTGCGCCTTCGAGCCAGTTGGTGTTCGGCAGCAGACCAATCTGCACGAAAATACCGGCCAGTTCGATGTTGTGAATATCGCCGCTGACACGATCTCGATATTCCAGACCAACGACTTTGCTGCCGTCGCCTTTCACTTCCGTGGTTTGCGCATTCAGAATAATGTCGACGTTTTTCAGGCTGCGCAGTTTGTCCTGCAGAACCTGGTCGGCTTTCATTTCTGGCGCAAATTCCAGCAGCGTTACGTGCTCAACGATACCCGCCAGGTCAATTGCCGCTTCCACGCCGGAGTTACCGCCGCCGATAACCGCTACGCGTTTACCTTTAAACAGCGGGCCGTCGCAGTGCGGGCAGTAGGTCACGCCTTTGGTGCGATACTGATCTTCGCCCGGAACGTTCATGTTGCGCCATTTTGCACCGGTCGCCACGATAATGCTGCGTGCTTTCAGTACCGCGCCAGAAGCTGTTTCAATCTGATGCAGACCACCTTCAACTGCTGCTGGGATCAGTTTGCTGGCGCTCTGGCTGTCGATCACATCAACGTCGTATTCATCAACGTGAACTTTCAGTGCGCCTGCCAGCTTCTGCCCTTCAGTCTTCGGTACAGAAATGTAGTTTTCGATATCAACGGTATCGAGGATCTGACCACCAAAACGTTCGCCCATCAGACCGGTACGGATGCCTTTACGTGCGGAGTAAATTGCTGCCGCTGCACCCGCCGGGCCGGAACCGACGATTAATACGTCATAAGCATCACGCTTGTTCAGCTCTTCTGCCGCACGTTTTTCCGCGCCCGTATCAATTTTGGCAACGATTTCAGTCAACGTCATGCGGCCCTGACCAAACTCTTTCCCGTTTACGAACACTGCCGGAACGCCCATCACGTTGCGATCGGTGATTTCGTTCTGGAAGGTGCCGCCGTCAATTGCAGTGTGCTTGATGCGCGGGTTCAGTACGCTCATCAGGTTCAGCGCCTGCACCACGTCCGGGCAGTTATGGCAAGAGAGCGAGTAATAGGTTTCGAATTCAAAATCACCGTCAATATGGCGAATCTGCTCCAGCAGAGACTGCGCTTCTTTCGACGGATGACCACCGGTCCACAGCAACGCCAGTACCAGCGAGGTGAACTCGTGGCCCAGCGGGGAGCCTGCAAAACGTGGCCCCTGGTTGGAACCTGGGTTGGTGATCAGGAAAGACGGCTTACGCACCGGCAAGCTGTTATCTTCTTTAAAGGTGACTTTGTCTGACAGTTCTGCGATTTCAGCCAACAGTTCCTTGATTTCTGCCGATTTAGCGCTGTCATCCAGCGTGGCAATTAACTCAACAGGCTTGGTCAATTTCTCAAGGTAAGCCTTGAGTTGAGTTTTCATATTTGTGTCGAGCATGTTTATCTCCTGGGCTTTAAACATCATCATGCAAGCGGCCTCTACGGCTACCTGGATGCAGCTTGCATCATAGTGCGGGGAAGAAAATCGGGTGCCGCAGCACCCGAAGAATTAGGTGAATTTCCGAAGTATTTCGCGCCGGAGTTGGTAGCGCGAAAGACGAAGGAAATTTAGATTTTACCAACCAGGTCCAGAGACGGAGCCAGAGTTGCTTCACCTTCTTTCCATTTAGCCGGGCAAACTTCACCTGGGTGAGAAGCTACGTACTGTGCTGCTTTGATTTTACGCAGCAGGTCAGACGCGTCACGGCCAATGCCTTCAGCGGTAACTTCGATTGCCTGGATGATACCCTGCGGGTCAACAACGAAGGTCGCACGGTCAGCCAGACCTTCATCTTCACGCATGTTGTCGAAGTTACGGGTCAGGGCGCCAGTCGGGTCGCCGATCATCGCATATTTGATTTTAGCGATGGTTTCAGAGCTGCTGTGCCATGCTTTGTGGGTGAAGTGAGTATCGGTAGATACTGCGTATACGTCTACGCCCAGTTTCTGCAGTTCTTCGTAGTGGTCAGCAACGTCACCCAGTTCGGTCGGGCATACGAAAGTAAAGTCAGCCGGGTAGAAGAAGAAGACGCTCCAGCGGCCTTCGGTATCTTTTTCGGTGATTTCGATGAATTCGCCGTTTTTGAATGCCTGGTTTTTAAAAGGTTTAATTTTGGTGTTAATCAAGGACATCTATACTTCCTCCGTGTTTTCGATGAGATGTAAGGTAACCAATTTTTGCCGATTCGGCTAATGCGTTTCCATTATCAAATCGATAAGTTTTACCTTACAACCTTCGTAAGACAACTTTGTGAACTTTGCACCGCCAGCGGCGATAAAAAGTAAAATGGCCCCCTTTCCAGGTGACCGTGTAATCTGAACTACCCTTTGGTATCTTCAGCGCCTGCCTGCAGGCTGAGGTGTTGCCCTTACAAATGCAACAACGACATGGATTACAACACCCTCATAAACAAAGGGCAATCACCTGATCTAAGCTCTTACCTATGACAGTGATAGGTTATGCCTTTTACTCGACTTTTGCACTGACTGAAAAGGACAAATTAATGTTAAAAAAGATACTTTTACTGGCTCTGCTTCCTGCAATCGCCTTCGCAGAGGAACTTCCTGCTCCAGTAAAAGCGATTGAAAAACAGGGCATTACAATCATCAAAACGTTCGATGCCCCCGGAGGAATGAAAGGTTATCTCGGAAAGTATCAGGATATGGGCGTCACCATCTACCTGACTCCAGATGGTAAGCACGCTATCTCTGGTTACATGTACAACGAGAAAGGTGAAAACCTGAGTAACACACTTATCGAAAAAGAAATTTACGCACCAGCCGGACGCGAAATGTGGCAACGGATGGAACAATCCCACTGGCTCCTCGACGGTAAAAAAGATGCGCCGGTCATTGTCTACGTCTTCGCCGATCCGTTCTGCCCATATTGTAAACAGTTCTGGCAGCAGGCGCGTAGACTGGCCCCCTGAATCTCCAGACAACCAGTATCACTTAAATAAGTGATAGTCTTAATACTAGTTTTTAGACTAGTCATTGGAGTACAGATGATTGATGTCTTAGGGCCGGAGAAACGCAGACGGCGTACCACACAGGAAAAGATCGCAATTGTTCAGCAGAGCTTTGAACCGGGGATGACGGTCTCCCTCGTTGCCCGGCAACATGGTGTAGCAGCCAGCCAGTTATTTCTCTGGCGTAAGCAATACCAGGAAGGAAGTCTTACTGCTGTGGCCGCCGGAGAACAGGTTGTTCCTGCCTCTGAACTTGCTGCCGCCATGAAGCAGATTAAAGAACTCCAGCGCCTGCTCGGCAAGAAAACGATGGAAAATGAACT
>NZ_MDGW01000115.1:0-7249 GCF_001712525.1 Shigella sp. FC1661 | reverse complement strand
AACACGCCAGTTCGCCCGGATGTTGGGACTTGAACCGAAGAACACGGCGGTGCGGAGTCCGGAGAGTAACGGAATAGCAGAGAGCTTCGTGAAAACGATAAAGCGTGACTACATCAGTATCATGCCCAAACCAGACGGGTTAACGGCAGCAAAGAACCTTGCAGAGGCGTTCGAGCATTATAACGAATGGCATCCGCATAGTGCGCTGGGTTATCGCTCGCCACGGGAATATCTGCGGCAGCGGGCTTGTAATGGGTTAAGTGATAACAGATGTCTGGAAATATAGGGGCAAATCCAACGGGATGCCCTCTGATGAGTGAATGGGGGAGGCGTGCTTTGAAGTGAATTTGTGGAAGGCTTCCAGTGTTGAGAAACATACGCCGCATTCTAGATTGTTACACTGATAATACTTTTGTCTCACGGTGTTTGAATCATTTTCCGGACGACTGGTGCGGATACGGGCAGATGCGCCACAAAGCGGACAACGGAACATAGCGACCTCTCTTATTGTAGTGCTTGCACTATTCTAGGTTGTATTCTCTAAGATTTAAACATGACTTTCTCTATATAATGATTTTTAGCATTAGTTAATAAACGAACGGCACTCTAAGGAGCGCCGTCAAAGATATTATTCTGATGTCACTCTTTGCGAGTGAGCTATTTTTAAATCAGCGTTTCCTTCAAATACTACATTCAACTCATAGTTAAGAGTTAGCTTGAATTTATCTGAGTCACTTTTGATATTCTCTGAAGTGACATTTACTAACTTATTATTATCATATTCTCTAATAATTAATTTAGTGAAGTAGTTATCCTTTACCACAAGAGAAAATGGTTGATTAACAAATGGTAAGAAGTAAACCTTACGGGTACCGGATTCAGTAGTTATGTTCATAGAGCCATCATCATTTTTTCTCATTAGTTCTCTGAGGTTGGGATTATCGAAAAGCATACGATTATATTGCTGAAAGATCTCTTTACTCATCACAAGAACCAGTTTGCCAGCCAAGTCAGCAGATGATTTTATGTGATCAATCAACATATTGAAATCTTCTATTACGGTATGTTGCGAACAGCCAGTGCTAAATAAATTTGAAAGTATTATTCTCTGGATGTCCTTGAGAATTAAGTCTGCTTGAATATCACCTTCATTGATATAAGGGATGGATTCTATTCCTTCGGCATACGGTTCTTTATCTATCTTAATAGATATCTTATGTTTTGTGAAACAATCGCTAGCCTGCTTAAAATCAATAGATTTGAAAAGTGAAAGAGGGAGCGTTTTCTTGATGCGTTTACGAAGATGTTCTGATGTTTTACGTGCAGTGCTATCTAGTCGATGTACATCTATGGCAGCATCCTGAAGTCTCATATCAAGATCTTTCTTTAGCATGTTAATATGCTCTTGAAGCAACTTTCTTAAGTTTTCTTTTTTTGTTTGGAGATCGTCCAATGTTAAAGTCAGCTTGATTTTAGTGTATTCGATGGAGTTACAAATTTTTGATAATACTCCAATGAGTCGTTGCTTCTCACGATATGTTATATAGTTGTTTTCTATTGCTTCTTTTATTTCTTTTGATACGCTATCGTTCTTGTTAGAAAAAATTAATAATAGCTGAACCCATGATTGTTCCATATCAATAAATCCACAGTCAAAAACATTACTGTAAACTCTGCCCATCACCATGTCTGTTTTATCATAGTCACGTAAACGCCTTGCTAAACTATTCATCCACCCATTGTGTTCCATATTTTCAGACCATGTCCACAGGCAGATTCTAATTAATATCTTGATTAGTTGGCTTGCATTATCAATTTCTTCAGTGGGAGTTTCATATCCACCGGTTTGGTCAATAAGTTTACCCTCTAAAATAAGTTTAATGTAATGTGTCATTAGTTTGTCAGAAGTATTGATTCTTGATGTCAGATAAAGACATGTGCATATACGCATGTCAGTCAACGCATTTATGATGGCAATATTGAACCACTCTCTGTCTGAATTGAAGTTTAGTTTTTTGGATATGAAAAACCCGGGTTAAAAAGCTGGCCTTTGTAACTGTATTTTTCTACCGAATGGCTGTCAATATTCATTGAGTGCTGCCATCGGTTAATAAGATCGACGGCTGTATCAATAGTAGAAGGATCGCGAGTCTGTGTTGCATCAATAATCATCGATGGAAGTTCTTGTAGTTGCGTTTTGCAAAATAATTCAAATAAATCTGAATTCTCTGTATTGCAGAAACGAAAGTTTATGCTTTCTTGATATTGCTCCCAAACAGTGGTATAGGTTCTTAATATACGATTATAACGTGAACGAAGCGAGGCATTTAAGAGTGATTGGTTGTTTCGGAACCATTCTGTTAATATTGACCATTGTGAACGAGTAATTCCCATATAGATACAAAGTTCATTGCTGATAAGATGTTTTCTATTATTGATAATACGCACTCCGCTCCAAAGACATAATTCAAAAAATCTTTCAGAAAGATTAATTTTATCCATGGAATTATTTGATATTTTATAAGCTTCATCTGAAAACTCATATTGAAAACTCCGTTCAAATAATTCTGTAGTGATCAGTAAGAAGTTATTGTTGGTATTATCATCTTGAAAAAAATACAAATCGCAGAGATTATTAAAGTTATTAATTAATGCAGAGATAGCATTGTCAAAACTAATGAGATCAGAATCCCGCAGATACATATACGTATCTGCTGTTATAGCCTGCATTGTAAGACTTACGGAAAAATCTCCTCCTTTAATCGGAGCCCTATAAAAACATTGCTTAAGTATTTTTATTAATAAGCTGTCTGGTTTGATATTTTTAACGCTAAAAAGTATCTTACCCGTGGATTCTGTTTCTTTTGTACGATTATCACCAATGACAAATGACGCAAAATGATTCTTCTTTTTTAGTTGGTAATTAATAAGATTAAGAGTAAGTTGAAAAGGACGGTGATATAAACTTAACTCATCTTCCTTAGAATAACTGCTAGCCACAGATATGTATTCTCCTTTGTAATCGGCTTGCTTGATTTCTAAATTTGAATAGTTATGTTTTTGATAGATAGGGTATAACCTAAGCTTGGCTGAGATTTTGTTACAAATATGGGGCATTACTATTTCGAAGGCAATGTATCGCTTTATAATTATTTGCCGTTTTACATCATCAAGAATTTCAAGACTCACGATAAAGAACCAAATAGAAAGAACTATGTTTATCAAAAGCCATAATATGCTGATTAGACAAGCTATACCATAAAGATAACTTCCAAAGACAGTTTTAATTAGTACACTGAGAAGTATAAATCCTGATAAGAAAAGCCCGCTGAGTCCAGCAAGCATGAATCCTGAGTAACGCTGATAAGCAGTTTGGGCTATTTTTCTATCTGCCTTTTTTTGGAATAAGATACTTACTAAACCTATAACAAGGGGGTATACAATACCAATAATTGTCAATTGGCCACTTAAAATGGTTGTTTGCCATTCGGTTAATGAATGCCTAAACGGGAAATAATGTAAAAGATTATTTTTTATAAATAATTCGTTTAAATATCCAACATAAAGTAGTACAAATGAAAAAGCTGATATGCAAAGTACTGATTTAACCGGTGAGGATGTTAATCTTATGATGTTTTTTTCAATAAAATTCCATTTTAAATTCGAATAAAATGGATTTTTAACCATTTTATTACGAACATAGTTCTTTGCTAAAATCTCTGTTGCACTTAAAAATTGTCCAATCATGAATTACTCTTCTATAAAGTGTGGGTCTACTAACTAAACTGGAACTTTTACTATTGAGTCATATTCCCTTGGACGGGATGGACTGTGAAGATTATACTTGACTTCCTCTGTCATGTGGGAAAAACATCCGTATTATTGTTAGCATCTGGTTGATGCCCCAACCTCTGACATCTAGTGGGCTGATACATTATCTTTTGTTCTTACTGTCAGTGTAGAAGCACATCTCAAAAATAATATTTTTAAGAGATTTATTCTGTTTCTGCTATCCATTCCGGGATTTTTGCTTCAAGTTCAAGCTGCGTGGTAAAGCCGCTGTTATCAATGGTGTGCTCGGCTTTTGCAATAATCCAGTCCTGATAATCAATCTCGCTTTTAAAGCCTGTCACTGTGCCATGCATTTCGGGATAGAGTTCTGCACGACCACGCGCCAGCGTGATGGAGAATGATGCGGCTCCGCGTTGTAGCTGCTGCCACTTTGCCGCCGCTGCGCGTCTTGCTGCCTGCTCGTTCTGATAAGTCTTGCGTAACACAAACACGTTGCCTTCCGCACCTTCCATATAGTCGCCTTCCCGACTGCTGCTTTTCTCCTTTTTGGGTTTTGGCGGTTTGCGGCGTTTCACGCTGACTTTTTTCTTTTTCCCGTAATTAAGATCAAGCCAGTAGGCGCGTACCCCCGTATACGCCTCGCGGTCAGCAATGCGGAACTGATGGCGATCGCCGCTGCTGCGTGTAATGGCGAACGAGGGCAACGGCTGCCCCTGTGCGTTCACGCCACCACCTGGCATGATGAATAACAGATTGCCGCTTTTTACCGTGGCGATTGCTCCCAGCATTTCCGCCATGCGCGTAAGAAAGGACATGTCGCTTTCTTCGGTCTGGTCGGCGTGGTCGATTTCGATATCCATCAGCATTTCGCTGATTTGCGGTTTCAGACCGTATCGATGAGCGATGGCGGATACCACACGCTCAACGGTCACATCATGCCAGGACACCTCACGTTTAACGTTAAATTCATCCCGAAAATCTGCGCTTCTGGCTGAAACAGTCAGCCTGTCCGGCGGTCCTTCGTGAGCGATTTCATCAACAATGTAAGTGCCTTTTTCTGTCAGCGGTTCCCCTTTCCAGCCAATGAGAACCGTCAGACGCGCGCCCCGTGGCGGTAGCTGCAACTGACCATCCGCATCATCCAGCGTGATGGTGAGCTGGTCCGCCTCAAATCCCCGGTTGTCGGTCAGTTACAGGCTCATCAGGCGCTCCGCCACGCCTGACAGCGTTTTACCCTCCGAGAGAATATCAAAATCCGGCATTTTCACGGGGGCCGTGCCCTGACTGAGCAATTGCATGGTGGTGTCGGTCATCTACTCCCTCCCTGTGCGGCATGGTCGCATGTGCGTGCGGAGGGGGTTACTGCTTTTTGTTGTCGCCGTGGCGGGAGAACGGCGCAGGGGTGAGATTACGCGCGTGGTGGGTGATGATTGTTGCTGAATCATTTAACGGATACAAGGGGCTGAAGCTATGAGTGAAACTCGTTTTCATGGTGCCCGTGTTACGGAGAATACCGACCTGGTAACAGCGATTAACGATGTTGATTCCAGCGTTATCGGTATCGTGGCAACGGCGGATGATGCGGACGCGAAGCTGTTCCCGCTGAACAAGCCCACACTGCTGACCCGCGTCAATGACGTACTGGGAAAATGCGGGACAACGGGGACGCTTTATCGTGCGCTTAAGGCCATCGCAGACCAGGTGAGCACAAAGGTGATCGTCGTTCGCGTGGCTGAACACAAAGAAGAAGACGGAAAGACGCAGGATCAACTGGTTATCGGTGGTTCTGAGGATGACGGCAGCTATACGGGGATGTATGCGCTGCTTGTTGCAGAGCAGGATGAAAGCATCGGATACCGTCCGCGTATTCTGGCCGCGCCGGAGCTGGACACGGAGGCGGTAACAAAATCCCTGTGCGTGATTGCAGATAAACTGCGCGCGTTTGTGTATGCCTCATGTCATGGCTGTAACACGATGGCCGAGGCAATTACCTACCGCCAGAAATTCAACGAACGTGAGGTGATGCTCTTATGGCCGGACTTCATCGCCTACAACCCGAAAAATGGCAAAAACGAAACGTTCCCCGCGCCTGCCTATGCGTGCGGCCTTCGTGCGTACATTGACCATGAACAGGGATGGCACAAATCGCTGTCCAACGTTCCGGTTAAAAATGTGCTGGGGATGTCGAGGCATGTGTTCTGGTCGTTGCAGGCCGAAGACAGCGATGCCAACAGCCTCAACAACAAAGAAATCACGACCATTATTCGTCGCAACGGGGTCCGCTTCTGGGGTAACCGCACACCGGAAACGAACGCCTACATCTTTGAGGTGTATACCCGAACCGCACAGGTGCTGGCTGATTCAATTGCGGAAGCGCAGTTTGAAACCATCGACAGTCCACTGACGCCTGCGAATGTGAAGGATGTTATCAGTGCCATCAGGGCAAAACTGGATTCACTGGTGACTGCCGGGAAACTGATTGGCGCGGAGTGCTGGTATGACGTGGTGGATAACAGCACCACGGATTTACGTCAGGGACGTGTGCGTATTCGCTACAAATATACGCCCGTTCCGCCACTGGAAGACATGGAGCTTTACCAGACGTTTACTGATGAATACTTTGAACCCGCATTTGCGGTGCTGGGAGGTGCCTGATGGCTGTGCCAAAACATCTTCGCTTTTTTACGCTGTTTGTGGATGGTGAAAACGAAGTGGGTAATGTGACGTCCGTCACTCTGCCTAAGCTGACGCGCAAAACCGACAGCTACCGGGGTGGTGGCATGATGGGTGCGGTAAGTATTGATCTCGGTCTGGACGACTCCGCGCTTGATGCGAGCTTTGTCATGGGGGCGCAGTTCGTGAGCTGTTCCTTAAGTATGGCGGCACGATTGACGGCACGCTGCTGCGTTTTGCGGGTGAATACTACACCGATGCAGAAAGCGACCTGTATGAAGTCGAAATGCGCGGACGTGTGACGGAAATTGATATGGGGGAAGCCAAACAGGGCGAAGCCACATCACACACTTACGCCATTAAAACACCTACTACAAGCTGAGTGTTAACGATCGCCCGTTGTGGGAGATTGACCTGCTGAACTTCATTTACCGGAAGGACGGGGTAATGACTCCAACTTATTGATAGTGTTTTATGTTCAGATAATGCCCGATGACTTTGTCATGCAGCTCCACCGATTTTGAGAACGACAGCGACTTCCGTCCCAGCCGTGCCAGGTGCTGCCTCAGATTCAGGTTATGCCGCTCAATTCGCTGCGTATATCGCTTGCTGATTACGTGCAGCTTTCCCTTCAGGCGGGATTCATACAGTGGCCAGCCATCCGTCATCCATATCACCACGTCAAAGGGTGACAGCAAGCTCATAAGACGCCCCAGCGTCGCCATAGTGCGTTCACCGAATACGTGCGCAACAACCGTCTTCCGGAGCCTGTCATACGCGTAAA
>NZ_MDGW01000114.1:0-7274 GCF_001712525.1 Shigella sp. FC1661 | reverse complement strand
TTTACGCGTATGACAGGCTCCGGAAGACGGTTGTTGCGCACGTATTCGGTGAACGCACTATGGCGACGCTGGGGCGTCTTATGAGCTTGCTGTCACCCTTTGACGTGGTGATATGGATGACGGATGGCTGGCCACTGTATGAATCCCGCCTGAAGGGAAAGCTGCACGTAATCAGCAAGCGATATACGCAGCGAATTGAGCGGCATAACCTGAATCTGAGGCAGCACCTGGCACGGCTGGGACGGAAGTCGCTGTCGTTCTCAAAATCGGTGGAGCTGCATGACAAAGTCATCGGGCATTATCTGAACATAAAACACTATCAATAAGTTGGAGTCATTACCTCTTTTTCGGATGTTATAAAGGTTTTGATATTTAAGATAAATACATGGTTGTTTTTTATAGGTAATTTATATAACGACATTGAAATATTTTAAATAAACATTAGTAAATTATTCATTCATCAACATGATGATAAAAGCCGGATGAGTCAGACATCCGGCGAGCAGATTTGTTTTAAGGTTCCAGTTTCGGATCTGGTCCAAAGCGGTTTTCGCCTGGCGTACCCGCCTGGCAGTTAAAGACGATGATAATAAGCCAGCCGATAAACGGGATTAAGAACAACAGTGCCCACCACGCCGAGCGGTCGGTGTCGTGCAGGCGGCGGAACTGAACCGCCCACCACGGTAAAAACACCAGAATACCGTAGATTGTCGTCAGGATGCCTTCGCCACCGGCGCGTTGCCAGCCTAACATTTTATCCAGCAGCCCCAGCACGAACGTAAAGATGATGTTGACCAGAATAAACATCCAGTACTCTTTGCGCCGCGCACGACCCCGGAAACCGACATAATTTTTTAGTACTTTCAGATACCAGTCCATTTTTGCCTCAATTTTGCTCAATCACTTGTTTTTAAAGCAGCAAATTAAGAATAGACGTGAATGAAATGGCAGTAAATATTCGTTCAAGGAATTAATAAAGTGCCGTGAAGGTGCGCTAAGACTGATGACAAGCGCAAAATCGCCAGATGCGCTACGCTTATCTGGCCTACGCGGTCATTTTAACATATTGAATATAAACGTTGTGTAGGTTTGATAAGGCGTTCACGCCGCATCCGACATGAACAACATGCACTTAGCTAATTATCAGAGGCACCTCGTAAGGTGCCTTTTTTTAACCGAAGCGAACATCTCGTCCATGCGGTTCATCGAGATCCTGCCACGGACCAATTGAAATAATCCCCGTAGGGTTGATGGTCTTATGGCTGCGGAAGTAATGATTACGGATGTGATCGAAATTGACAGTTTCGGCGATCCCCGGCATCTGGTAGATATCGCGCAGGAAGCCATACAGATTCAGGTAATCGCTGATGCGGTGCTTATCACACTTGAAGTGGGTCACATACACTGGATCAAAACGCACCAGCGTAGTCCACAGGCGAATATCGGCTTCGGTTAGCTGGTTGCCGGTCAGGTAACGATGCTGGCCTAAAATCTGCTCCAGTCGCGCCAGCGATTCAAACACTTTCGCCACCGCCTCGTCGTAGGCTTGCTGGCTGGTGGCAAAACCAGCTTTATACACGCCGTTGTTAACGGTGTCATAAATCCAGCCGTTAAGTTCGTCAATTTTCGTTTGCAGGGCTGGTGGGTAGTAATCACCCGCTTTTGCGCCCAGCGCATCAAACGCGGTATTGAACATGCGGATGATTTCTGCTGATTCGTTGCTGACAATGGTGTGGTTCTTTTTGTCCCACAGCACGGGAACAGTAACTCGTCCGCTGTAGTGTGGATCGGCGTGGAGATAAAGCTGATACAGAAATTCATGTTGATAGAGCGTATCTCCGGTTGCTCCCGGAAAACTGTCATCAAAGGTCCAGCCGTTTTCCAGCATCAGCGGGTTCACTACGGAAACGGAAATAAACGGTTCCAGTCCTTTGAGTTTGCGCATGATCAGCGTGCGGTGCGCCCACGGGCAGGCGAGTGAAACATAGAGATGATAACGATCTTTCTCTGCGATAAAACCGCCTGTGCCAGTGGGGCCAGGTGCGCCATCGGCAGTGAGCCAGTTACGAAATGCGGAAGCTGAACGTTGAAATTTACCGCCGGTAGATTTGGTATCGTACCAGGTGTCATGCCAGACGCCGTCAATCAGTTGCCCCATTTTTCTCTCCTCCAATAGCAAAAACGAGGAGCTTCCTCCTCGTTTTTTATCGTTAAGTATAGCGCGTGCTTACCACTTTTTATTCAGCAGGCGGTCGATGCTATACGCGCCCGGACCGGTAATTGCCAGCAGCAGGAATCCGCCAGAAATTGTCAGGTTTTTCATGAACATCAGCGAGTTGACGCCTTCAGCAAACTTGCTGTGAAATAAAAATGCCGTCAGCAGCGTAAAGCCCGCAGTAAACAGGGCTGTGGTGCGAGTCAGGAAACCGAACAGGATAGCCAGACCACCACCGAACTCAAGCAGAATCACCAGCGGCAGCATAAAACCCGGGACACCCATTGCTTCCATATATTGTTGGGTACCAGAGTAAGCGGTGATTTTTCCCCAGCCTGCGGTAATAAACAGAATCGGCATTAAAATGCGCGCTACCAGTACACCAACATCTTCTAATTTTTTCATCATACTCTCCACTGCGCCACTCAGGCTGCTGATTGTTTTTTTGTGCAAGGGCGCGGTATTAGCGTCGTTGCTGTCGATGGAGAGAATCATAAACGTGGTGAATGATGATTGTTAGCAAGGAAAACTGTCAAAAATCTTCAAAAAATTTGAGGGATAAGGCCGGAATGGCTCCGGCCAGAGGGAAGTTAACCGCGAAGCTGTTGCTGCTTGAGGGTCGTTTTAACCAGACGCCAGGCGCTCCATACGCCAAAACCGCGTCTGGCCCAGCGGACCAGCATATTAGGATGGCGAATCGTCCAGATCGCCATCACGCTACTGCCAACCAGCGCCCAGGAGCGCAGAC
Source organism: Shigella sp. FC1661 (assembly GCF_001712525.1). Lineage (NCBI taxonomy): Bacteria > Pseudomonadati > Pseudomonadota > Gammaproteobacteria > Enterobacterales > Enterobacteriaceae > Shigella > Shigella sp. FC1661. The sequence continues at coordinate 4,311 of NZ_MDGW01000114.1, read as the reverse complement.
TTAGCAGCATATTCCAGCGACGATCGTAAGCGCCTGTTGCCTCCAGCCATTCACGACGACTGGCGGAAAGATCCAGCCGTTGTTGCTGGATCTGGCTAAGCAGTTGCGCCTTACGTCGTTCACGTTCGACTTTACTGCTCACGGGACTCCTCCTCGAGCAGTTGCCGATCGTTTGCCAGCTCATGGCGTGTATGGCGCAGCAAGGTGGATTTACGCGATTTACGTAACGTCCAGATACCGCCGATCAGTGCCAGTAGCAGCAACACCACGGTGGTGGCAATCATCGCATTCAGGCGATATTGCGGATCAACCGCCCAAATAATTAGCACCATCAGGCTCATAAGACCAAATGCAGCGAAAAGCATCGTCAGGCCCAGCATCAGTAAAAGTTGAAAGAGATTAGCTTTTTCCTCTTCCAGCTCCACCACCGCCAGCCGCAGACGTGTTTCCACCATTTCAACCATGATGGAAACAATTCGCTGCCCGATGCCCAGAACGCTTTTACCGGGCCCTTGCGCGTGATGAGTGTCCGCCATAATTAACGACGCGACAGCAGAACGCCGAGCACTACACCGATTGCAGCGCCAATTCCCACGCCGGTCCACGGATTTTCACGCACATACTCATCAGCACGCGCCGCCGCGACACGGGTTTGTTTGGCGATGGCATCACCGGTTTCACCCAGGCGATAACGGCTCTGTTTCAGTGCCTGCTCCGCTTTGCTACGAATCTTACTCAACTCTTCTTTCGACTTCTCGCCAGATGAGCTAAGCACCTCTTCCAGCGTATCGGAAAGGGATTTCAACTCAGCACGCAGATGTTCCGTAGTGTGTTCTTTCGACATAGTTTTCTCCAGGTGAGTAAGTAGTGACTATTGTGAGTTAGTAGTCGCGCGCTTCCAGCTTTTTCAGCTCTTCCTGCGCTTCTGCCAGTTTCCGTTCGCGTTTGGCAATCTTATCGGCATCGCCTTTTTGCTTCGCCTCGGCTAAATCTTGCTGGCGTTCCGCCACCTCATCTTTCTGCTTTGCGATTTTCTTGTGATGATCGGCACGCAGCTGGCTATCTGAACAGTTGGCCCGGACTTCACTCAGGGCTTTATTCAGACCGTCAATACGATTCTGGTTTTGGTGTTTTTCGGCATAGCTGATCTCCTTAAGGATATTTTGCTCCTTTTCCTGACACAGGGTAGTGGCATAACTACCGGCACTAAGAGCAAAGAGAGAAACAGCTAAAGCGATGCGGTATTTCATTCTTGAACCTTCCATTGTGATTCGGACCTATTACAAAGGAACGATTGTCCAGACAACGAAGCGGTAGTGTTAACCACCGCCTCATTAATCATAGACAGTTACGGTGAAATCACCAAAGTGAGTGATATGTTTCGGATAACAGGAAGTTATCCGAAGCGATGAGAGTTATCCCGTAACCGGGTCAGCCACTGCATAGCCTGACTGTTATTGTCCTGCTGCGCAATGATGTAGCCATGGGGCAATGTTCTGTCGAGGACCGCTTTTGCGGCGGCGCTCTGGTCGCTGGAGTCAAATGTAATTAACAGAGTGTCGTTTTTGGGGGTGATACTTTTGAAAGGAATGCCATGAGCGTCAAGGTGATGCCAGATCGAAAAACCGTCTGGCATCGTTGTGCCTTGATGAACGGCACGAATCGCCAGCGTAGACTCTTGCTGGCGAACCGCGGACCAGGCCAGCAACAGCGTGCCGACCAGAAGTAAAACAGTGCCGGACCAGGCTAGCTGGCGAAGCGACATGCGAGGTATTTGCATCCCTTACCCCCGATTTCCATATTTCTTTTTCCATAACACGACCAGAGAACCTGCCAGGCCAAACACCAGCAGCACCACCGGGAGCAGCATCAGGCATGACATCAGCTGGTCCTCGTACTTTAAAAATACCGGCGTTTTGCCGAGCATGTAACCCAGAGTTGTCAGGATCAATACCCACAGCAGACCGCTCATCCAGTTGAAAAACTGAAAGCGCGCGTTATTCAGCCCTGATAACCCGGCAATCGTCGGCAGCAGTGTTCTGACAAACGCAATAAAGCGACCAATTAACAGCGCCGATAAACCGTGTTTATGAAAAAGATGGTGTGCGCGTTGATGATAATGCGCGGGTAAATGAGATAGCCAGTTTTGTACGGTGCGGGTATTGCCCAGCCATCGCCCCTGAATATAGCTGACCCAGCAGCCGAGGCTGGCGGCAACGGTCAGCAGCAGAATCGTTTGCGGGTAACCCATCGCGCCTTTCGCAATCAACACGCCGACCAATACCAGTAAACTGTCGCCCGGTAAAAAGGCCGCTGGAAGCAAGCCGTTTTCAAGGAACAAAATTACAAACAAGACAAAATACAACATGCCAATCATCGATGGATTGGCCAGGGTTTCAAAATCCTGCGCCCACAGGGCTTGCAGCAATTGGGTCAAAAGTTCCATTCATTATTCCTGGTGAATCGGTTAACGCCACGCTGGTTTTAAAAGATGCACTACCGCAATGTTATTGCTGTTTTGGTATGTTCTGCGGGTTTGATACATCAACACAGCCTGAACTATTTCCTGTTAAATCGTGAGATAAGAAAGCATTCAAAAACATAAATTCAAATTGAATCTAATTGTAACAAAGGTCAACGTTGTTCGTTATCAAAATTACATGTCCGTGGAGTCTGATTTTGCTGAATGCAGGGGAGGGTGGCGAGAGGATTTACACAGGCTGACACTTTATACTTTTCGCTTACCGACGAAGCGAACAGGCGCGTCGCAGCGCCTGTCGGACAGGAGTTTCATTTACTGCCACTGGTGGCCGTATCGAGATGCACTACCGGGTTTTCGGCGAATAGATAGCGGTCGGCATTGAACTCGAAATCCTCGCTGGTTTCGTTAAATAACATGATTTTGGTGTTTTCCAGATGCTGCCACATTGCCAGCTTAGCAGCATGGGGATCTTTGCGAATTAACGCCTTGAGAATTTGATCGTGGTCATCACACCAGTTATCAACGGTACGGGAATCAATGTGTTCGTGTAGTTTTTTCCAGTACGGGTTATGGCTACGCTGGGTCCACATTTTTTCAACGATGGCCGCCAGGGCGGAGTTCTGCGTCGCCAGGGCTACCTGAATGTGGAACTGTAAATCCCACTCGGAATCACGGAAGCATTGTTCGCCGCGCGCCTGTTCCTGAATGGCCATCAGTTTCATGATGTCTTGTTTCGTTACCTGAGTTGCCGCGAACTCGGCAATATTACTTTCGATGAGCTGGCGAGCCTGAAGCAACTCAAACGGACCGTAATTGGCGAATTCCATATTATTGTCAGCCGCCTGCTGATGGCGCGGCTGGTTGGAAACCACATGAATACCTGAACCTTTACGCACCTCCACATAGCCTTCAACTTCCAGCATGATGATGGCTTCACGAACTACCGTTCGGCTGACGTTCTTTTCATCGGCAATAAAGCGTTCGGCAGGCAGTTTATCACCCACCAGATAGACGCCCTGTTCAATGCGCTCTTTCAGGTCAGCGGCAAGTTGTTGATACAAACGGCGTGGTTCAGTGATTTCCATATGCGTCTCCCGGAGTGGAATGCGGACGAAGTTATCATACCACTTTATTCATGGGTATGCCATTGGTCATATATAAATTTGGTGATTGAATTAATGTATTGAATTAATATTGTGAATATTTATAAATTCCTAAAAAATAAGTATCGTCATTGTGAAAACTACTAAATTTCAGTAAGTTAATTCCCAGCCTTTAAATTTAATATTAACTAAAAATGCTTTTTTATATTGACTTACAATAAATCTACATCTCTAATACACCAACTTTTTGGAAACAATATTGTAAGATCAAATTTATATGGTGGCGAAAATTAATCTCTTATCACGCTTACGCCGCTTTTATTCGTGTTCGCTCCTTTTTTGGCACAGTCAAATATGACTGTTTATCCTATGGCTGTTTCCATTAATAGTCAGGATGAAGGCAACGTTCGCGTAATATCTAAAAGTAATGAAGTTCAGTACATCAAGGCGACAGTATTCCGTATCGATAATCCATCTACGCCTCAGGAAAATGAAGTTGAGATTAAATCCGGGGTAATGCTGCCAACTTACTGATTTAGTGTATGATGGTGATTTTAAGGTGCTTGCGTGGCTTCCATTTCCATCAGATGTCCTTCCTGCTCCGCTACTGAAGGCGTGGTGCGTAACGGCAAAAGCACTGCCGGACATCAGCGCTATCTCTGCTCTCATTGCCGTAAAACATGGCAACTACAGTTCACTTACACCGCCTCTCAGCCCGGTACGCAC
>NZ_MDGW01000113.1:0-7283 GCF_001712525.1 Shigella sp. FC1661 | reverse complement strand
CCGAACTCAGAAGTGAAACGCCGTAGCGCCGATGGTAGTGTGGGGTCTCCCCATGCGAGAGTAGGGAACTGCCAGGCATCAAATTTAGCAGAAGGCCCGCTCGGAAGACTGGGCCTTTTTGCGTTGGTGAAAAAAATGCCGGGTGCGACGCTGGCGCGTCTTCTCCAGCCTGGGCAGGCACGGCAGGGGCGGCTTATTCCCCCACATACGCCAGATTCAGCAACGGATACGGTTTCCCCAAATCGTCCACCTCAGAGCGTCCCGTAACCTTAAAACCCACCTTCTTATAGAACCCAACCGCCTGCTCATTTTGCTCATTAACGTTGGTTGTCAGTTCCGGTGCCATCGAGAGCGCATGCTCCACCAGCATCCGACCCACGCCGCAGCCGCACACATCAGGATCGATAAACAGCGCATCCATATGCTGCCCACTTAACAACATAAACCCAACCGGCTGATCCCGTTCATTAACCGCGACCCACAACGGCGCTTCCGGCAGGAAGGAACGAACTAGCTAGCACCTCCAGCTCGGCCCGATACTCTGCTGATAAAAAATCGTGTGTGGCATCGACAGATCGACACCAAATCGCAACGAGTTCCTCCCCTTCCTCATGCCGTGAGCGGCGAATACTAATAACCATTTTCTCTCCTTTTAGTCATTCTTATATTCTAACGTAGTCTTTTCCTTGAAACTTTCTCACCTTCAACATGCAGGCTCGACATTGGCAAATTTTCTGGTTATCTTCAGCTATCTGGATGTCTAAACGTATAAGTGTATGTAGTGAGGTAATCAGGTTATGCCGATTCGTGTGCCGGACGAGCTACCCGCCGTCAATTTCTTGCGTGAAGAAAACGTCTTTGTGATGACAACTTCTCGTGCGTCTGGTCAGGAAATTCGTCCACTTAAGGTTCTGATCCTTAACCTGATGCCGAAGAAGATTGAAACTGAAAATCAGTTTCTGCGCCTGCTTTCAAACTCACCTTTGCAGGTCGATATTCAGCTGTTGCGCATCGATTCCCGTGAATCGCGCAACACGCCCGCAGAGCATCTGAACAACTTCTACTGTAACTTTGAAGATATTCAGGAACAGAACTTTGACGGTCTGATTGTAACCGGTGCGCCGCTGGGCCTGGTGGAGTTTAATGATGTCGCTTACTGGCCGCAGATCAAACAGGTGCTGGAGTGGTCGAAAGATCACGTCACCTCGACGCTGTTTGTCTGCTGGGCGGTACAGGCCGCGCTCAATATCCTCTACGGCATTCCTAAGCAAACTCGCACCGACAAACTCTCTGGCGTTTACGAGCATCATATTCTCCATCCTCATGCGCTTCTGACGCGTGGCTTTGATGATTCATTCCTGGCACCACATTCGCGCTATGCTGACTTTCCGGCAGCGTTGATTCGTGATTACACCGATCTGGAAATTCTGGCAGAGACGGAAGAAGGGGATGCATATCTGTTTGCCAGCAAAGATAAGCGCATTGCCTTTGTGACGGGCCATCCCGAATATGATGCGCAAACGCTGGCGCAGGAATATTTCCGCGATGTGGAAGCCGGACTAGACCCGGAAGTACCGTATAACTATTTCCCGCACAATGATCCGCAAAATACACCGCGAGCGAGCTGGCGTAGTCACGGTAATTTGCTGTTTACCAACTGGCTCAACTATTACGTCTATCAGATCACGCCATACGATCTACGGCACATGAATCCAACGCTGGATTAATCTTCTGTGATAGTCGAGCGTTAAGCGATTCAGCACCTTACCTCAGGCACCTTCGGGTGCCTTTTTTATTTCCGAAACGCACCTCAGGAGGTGAATAAATTTTATTCACATTGTTATCAATAAGTTATCAAATATTTTTAATTAAAATGGAAATTGTTTTTGATTTTGCATTTTAAATGAGTGGTCTTAGTTGTGCTGAACGAAAAGCGCACAACGATCCTTCGTTCACAGTGGGGAAGTTTTCGGATCCATGACGAGGAGCTGCACGATGACTGAACAGGCAACAACAACCGATGAACTGGCTTTCACAAGGCCGTATGGCGAGCAGGAGAAGCAAATTCTTACTGCCGAAGCGGTAGAATTTCTGACTGAGCTGGTGACGCATTTTACGCCACAACGAAATAAACTTCTGGCAGCGCGCATTCAGCAGCAGCAAGATATTGATAACGGAACGTTGCCTGATTTTATTTCGGAAACAGCTTCCATTTGCGATGCTGATTGGAAAATTCGCGGGATTCCTGCGGACTTAGAAGACCGCCGCGTAGAGATAACTGGCCCGGTAGAGCGCAAGATGGTGATCAACGCGCTCAACGCCAATGTGAAAGTCTTTATGGCCGATTTCGAAGATTCACTGGCCCCGGACTGGAACAAAGTGATCGACGGGCAAATTAACCTGCGTGATGCAGTTAACGGTACCATCAGCTATACCAATGAAGCAGGCAAAATTTACCAGCTCAAGCCCAATCCAGCGGTTTTGATTTGTCGGGTACGCGGTCTGCACTTGCCGGAAAAACATGTCACCTGGCGTGGTGAGGCAATCCCCGGCAGCCTGTTTGATTTTGCGCTCTATTTCTTCCACAACTATCAGGCTCTGTTGGCAAAGGGCAGTGGTCCCTATTTCTATCTGCCGAAAACCCAGTCCTGGCAGGAAGCGGCCTGGTGGAGCGAAGTCTTCAGCTATGCAGAAGATCGCTTTAATCTGCCGCGCGGCACCATCAAGGCGACGTTGCTGATTGAAACGCTGCCCGCCGTGTTCCAGATGGATGAAATCCTTCACGCGCTGCGTGACCATATTGTTGGTCTGAACTGCGGTCGTTGGGATTACATCTTCAGCTATATCAAAACGTTGAAAAACTATCCCGATCGCGTCCTGCCAGACAGACAGGCAGTGACGATGGATAAACCATTCCTGAATGCTTACTCACGCCTGTTGATTAAAACCTGCCATAAACGCGGTGCTTTTGCGATGGGCGGCATGGCGGCGTTTATTCCGAGCAAAGATGAAGAGCACAATAACCAGGTGCTCAACAAAGTAAAAGCGGATAAATCGCTGGAAGCCAATAACGGTCACGATGGCACATGGATCGCTCACCCAGGCCTTGCGGATACGGCAATGGCGGTATTCAACGACATTCTCGGCTCCCGTAAAAATCAGCTTGAAGTGATGCGCGAACAAGACGCGCCGATTACTGCCGATCAGCTACTGGCACCTTGTGACGGTGAACGCACCGAAGAAGGTATGCGCGCAAATATTCGCGTAGCCGTGCAGTACATCGAAGCGTGGATCTCTGGCAACGGCTGTGTGCCGATTTATGGCCTGATGGAAGATGCGGCGACGGCTGAAATTTCCCGTACCTCAATCTGGCAGTGGATCCATCATCAAAAAATGTTGAGCAATGGCAAACCGGTAACTAAAGCCTTGTTCCGCCAGATGCTGGGCGAAGAGATGAAAGTCATTGCCAGCGAACTGGGCGAAGAACGTTTCTCCCAGGGGCGTTTTGACGATGCCGCACGCTTGATGGAACAGATCACCACTTCCGATGAGTTAATTGATTTCCTGACCCTGCCAGGCTACTGCCTGTTAGCGTAAACCACCACATAACTATGGAGCATCTGCACATGAAAACCCGTACACAACAAATTGAAGAATTACAGAAAGAGTGGACTCAACCGCGTTGGGAAGGCATTACTCGCCCATACAGCGCGGAAGATGTGGTGAAATTACGCGGTTCAGTCAATCCTGAATGCACCCTGGCGCAACTGGGCGCGGCGAGAATGTGGCGTCTGCTGCATGGCGAGTCGAAAAAAGGCTACATCAACAGCCTCGGTGCACTGACTGGCGGTCAGGCGCTGCAACAGGCGAAAGCGGGTATTGAAGCAGTCTATCTGTCGGGATGGCAGGTAGCGGCGGACGCTAACCTGGCGGCCAGCATGTATCCGGATCAGTCGCTCTATCCGGCAAACTCGGTGCCAGCTGTGGTGGAGCGGATCAACAATACTTTCCGCCGTGCGGATCAGATCCAATGGTCCGCGGGCATTGAGCCGGGCGATCCGCGCTATGTCGATTACTTCCTGCCGATCGTTGCCGATGCGGAAGCCGGTTTTGGCGGTGTCCTGAATGCCTTTGAACTGATGAAAGCGATGATTGAAGCCGGTGCAGCGGCAGTTCACTTCGAAGATCAGCTGGCGTCAGTGAAGAAATGCGGTCACATGGGCGGCAAAGTTTTGGTGCCAACTCAAGAAGCTATTCAGAAACTGGTCGCGGCGCGTCTGGCAGCTGACGTGACGGGCGTTCCAACCCTACTGGTTGCTCGTACCGATGCCGATGCAGCGGATCTGATCACCTCCGATTGCGACCCGTATGACAGCGAATTTATTACCGGCGAGCGTACCAGTGAAGGCTTCTTCCGTACTCATGCGGGCATTGAGCAAGCGATCAGCCGTGGCCTGGCGTATGCGCCATATGCTGACCTGGTCTGGTGTGAAACCTCCACGCCGGATCTGGAACTGGCGCGTCGCTTTGCACAAGCTATCCACGCGAAATATCCGGGCAAACTGCTGGCTTATAACTGCTCGCCGTCGTTCAACTGGCAGAAAAACCTCGACGACAAAACTATTGCCAGCTTCCAGCAGCAGCTGTCGGATATGGGCTACAAGTTCCAGTTCATCACCCTGGCAGGTATCCACAGCATGTGGTTCAACATGTTTGACCTGGCAAACGCCTATGCCCAGGGCGAGGGTATGAAGCACTACGTTGAGAAAGTGCAGCAGCCGGAATTTGCCGCCGCGAAAGATGGCTATACCTTCGTATCTCACCAGCAGGAAGTGGGTACAGGTTACTTCGATAAAGTGACGACTATTATTCAGGGCGGCACGTCTTCAGTCACCGCGCTGACCGGCTCCACTGAAGAATCGCAGTTCTAAGCAACAACAACCGTTGCTGACTGTAGGCCGGATAAGGCGTTCACGCCGCATCCGGCAATCGGTGCACGATGCCTGATGCGACGCTTGCGCGTCTTATCATGCCTACAGCCGTTGCCGAACGTAGGCCGGATAAGGCATTTACGCCGCATCCGGCAATTCTCTGCTCCTGATGAGGGCGCTAAATGCCGCGTGGCCTGGAATTACTGATTGCTCAAACCATTTTGCAAGGCTTCGACGCTCAGTATGGTCGATTCCTCGAAGTGACTTCCGGGGCGCAGCAGCGTTTCGAACAGGCCGACTGGCATGCTGTCCAGCTGGCGATGAAAAACCGTATCCATCTTTACGATCATCACGTTGGTCTGGTCGTGGAGCAACTGCGCTGCATTACTAACGGCCAAAGTACGGACGCGGCATTTTTACTGCGCGTTAAAGAGCATTACACGCGGCTGTTGCCGGATTACCCGCGCTTCGAGATTGCGGAGAGCTTTTTTAACTCCGTGTACTGTCGGTTATTTGACCACCGCTCGCTTACTCCCGAGCGGCTTTTTATCTTTAGCTCTCAGCCAGAGCGCAGCTTTCGTACCATTCCCCGCCCGCTGGCGAAAGACTTTCACCCCGATCACGGCTGGGAATCTCTACTGATGCGCGTTATCAGCGACCTGCCGCTGCGCCTGCGCTGGCAGAATAAAAGCCGTGACATTCATTACATCATTCGCCATCTGACGGAAACGCTGGGGACAGACAACCTCGCGGAAAGTCATTTACAGGTGGCGAACGAACTGTTTTACCGCAATAAAGCCGCCTGGCTGGTGGGCAAACTGATCACGCCTTCCGGCACGTTGCCCTTCTTACTGCCGATCCACCAGACGGACGACGGCGAGTTATTTATTGATACCTGCCTGACGACGACCGCCGAAGCGAGCATTGTTTTTGGCTTTGCGCGTTCTTATTTTATGGTTTATGCACCGCTGCCCGCAGCGCTGGTCGAGTGGCTACGGGAAATTCTGCCAGGTAAAACCACTGCTGAATTGTATATGGCTATCGGCTGCCAGAAGCACGCCAAAACCGAAAGCTACCGCGAATATCTCGTTTATCTACAGGGCTGTAATGAGCAGTTCATTGAAGCGCCGGGTATTCGTGGAATGGTGATGTTGGTGTTTACGCTGCCGGGCTTTGATCGGGTATTCAAAGTCATCAAAGACAAGTTCGCGCCGCAGAAAGAGATGTCTGCCGCTCACGTTCGTGCCTGCTATCAACTGGTGAAAGAGCACGACCGTGTGGGCCGAATGGCGGACACCCAGGAGTTTGAAAACTTTGTGCTGGAGAAGCGGCATATTTCCCCGGCATTAATGGAATTACTGCTCCAGGAAGCAGCGGAAAAAATCACCGATCTTGGTGAGCAGATTGTAATTCGCCATCTCTATATCGAGCGGCGGATGGTGCCGCTCAATATCTGGCTGGAACAAGTGGAAGGTCAGCAGTTGCGCGACGCCATTGAAGAATACGGTAACGCTATTCGCCAGCTTGCCGCTGCTAACATTTTTCCTGGCGACATGCTGTTTAAAAACTTCGGTGTCACCCGTCACGGGCGTGTGGTTTTTTATGATTACGATGAAATTTGCTACATGACGGAAGTGAATTTCCGCGACATCCCGCCGCCGCGCTATCCGGAAGACGAACTTGCCAGCGAACCGTGGTACAGCGTCTCGCCGGGCGATGTTTTCCCGGAAGAGTTTCGCCACTGGCTATGCGCCGACCCGCGTATTGGTCCGCTGTTTGAAGAGATGCACGCCGACCTGTTCCGCGCTGATTACTGGCGCGCACTACAAAACCGCATACGTGAAGGGCATGTGGAAGATGTTTATGCGTATCGGCGCAGGCAAAGATTTAGCGTACGGTATGGGGAGATGCTTTTTTGAGTAAAGCTTCCATATAATTTTTCTCCGCAATGTATCGAGGGTTATCCGTAAAGCCAAAGCTTTCAGCCATCTTATTTAATGTATTAAGGATTAATTCAGCAATAACCCGGTGACCAAATTCAAAAGCCAACTCAAAGGCAGAGTATTTTTGTGGCGCTTTGTGTTGCCAAAAATCCATAATATCTTCAGCGGTAAATCCAAACAGGCGTGCATGGTCAGGGTAATGCTGCCAACTTACTGATTTAGTGTATGATGGTGATTTTAAGGTGCTTGCGTGGCTTCCATTTCCATCAGATGTCCTTCCTGCTCCGCTACTGAAGGCGTGGTGCGTAACGGCAAAAGCACTGCCGGACATCAGCGCTATCTCTGCTCTCATTGCCGTAAAACATGGCAACTACAGTTCACTTACACCGCCTCTCAGCCCGGTACGCAC
>NZ_MDGW01000112.1:0-7290 GCF_001712525.1 Shigella sp. FC1661 | reverse complement strand
GGGGCGTCTTATGAGCTTGCTGTCACCCTTTGACGTGGTGATATGGATGACGGATGGCTGGCCACTGTATGAATCCCGCCTGAAGGGAAAGCTGCACGTAATCAGCAAGCGATATACGCAGCGAATTGAGCGGCATAACCTGAATCTGAGGCAGCACCTGGCACGGCTGGGACGGAAGTCGCTGTCGTTCTCAAAATCGGTGGAGCTGCATGACAAAGTCATCGGGCATTATCTGAACATAAAACACTATCAATAAGTTGGAGTCATTACCGGGTTGAATTAGGTTGGTCAGATTTCTATACCACGACACGAAAACCTTCAGCGGGAGATGTTGGTGCATATACGCGGGCAGAATGTAACTCAAGGTTTATTACAGGTATTCGCCTTGGCGGTCTGTCATCTGTTCAGACATGGAATGGTCCCGGCTGGTCTGACAGGTCAGGTTATGTCGTTACGGGTTCAGTTAACGGAAACCGTGATGAATTAATTGATACAACACAGGCAAGGCCAATTCAGTATTGCATTAATGGGACGTGGTATAACGCGGGGAGTATTTAACGATGATGCACTTAAAAAACATTACTGCTGGCAACCCTAAAACAAAAGAGCAATACCAGCTAACAAAGCAATTTAACATCAAATGGCTTTATTCAGATGATGGAAAAAACTGGTATGAGGAGCAAAAGAATTTCCAGCCAGACACTTTGAAAATGGTCTATGACCATAACGGCGTTATTATTTGTATTGAAAAGGATGTTTCAGCAATTAATCCGGAAGGCGCAAGCGTCGTTGAATTACCTGATATTACAGCAAATCGCCGGGCTGATATTTCGGGGAAATGGTTGTTCAAAGATGGCGTAGTGATAAAGCGAACTTATACCGAGGAAGAGCAGAGGCAACAAGCGGAAAATGAAAAGCAAAGCCTGTTGCAACTTGTCAGGGATAAAACCCAGCTATGGGACTCACAGCTACGGCTGGGCATCATTTCCGACGAGAATAAACAAAAATTAACCGAGTGGATGCTCTATGCGCAGAAAGTCGAATCTACAGACACCTCCAGCCTGCCAGTAACGTTTCCCGAACAACCAGAATGAGAGAAGGCCCGATATTGGGCCTTAATTTTTACTCAGGCTTTTGTGGCCATTCGGGATTTGCTGTATCCACACGGCTGACCAGAACGCTGTAGCGTTCCCATGACTCCAGTCGTGTGCGTTCCTCATCCATCGCCATATTCAGCCCGACAGCGCGTTCCAGTGGCTGAATAACGCTTTCAGCTTCAGAAAGCAACGCGACCTTTTGTGATTCGGCCTGTTGTTGCTGTTCGTCTGCTGTATAAATCCGCTTAACCACAGTTCCGTCCTTAAACATCCACTTCCCTGAATCATCGGCGCGACGATTGGCTGTTATATCTGGAATCTCAACGACACTAAAGCCTTCGGGATTAAGCGTTGAGGCATCTTTGGTTATGGCAACAATAATATTATTTTCGTCGTATACAATCTTTATGGTGTCGTCCTGAAAGTTATTTACTTCCTCATACCAGTTTTTACCGTCTTCTGACCATAACCAGATAACATCAAAATTCTTTGTTAGCTGATATTGTTCTTTTGTTTTTGGATTTCCGGACTTAATATTTTTTAAATGCTGCATAATTTACACCTGTGCGACGTTATACCATGTGCCATTGATGTATTTTTGTATTGGTCTGAAGATGGCTTCATCATCGCCATCTACTTCACCAATGATTCTTAATCCGGTAATTGCGTGTCCGGCTTTTTCATAACGACCACCACGCGCCATCAATTGAACAACACGCGTACCCAGGCGAACATCTTTTACATAGCGTGAATCAAAATTCCCCCAGTTGCTGGGCTGTATCTGACCGTTAACAGAAAATATTACCGAGTTATCTGTATTTCGCTGGCTATAGAAATGCCATCCTGCCTCATCGCCTAACTCTGCAACTACTGGACGGGTTGAAGCACCCCATAAATTAAACGTTGCATTCTTTGTGAAGTTGTTGGAGCTGGATAGCGTGAATTTTTTACCATCCCCGGCCTGAATATTTTTAAAAGCAATAGCCACTCCATTCTGAAAGCGGAATACACGCTGACTATTAGCATAAACATCCAGAATACCGTCTCCATTCTGTTTAAATCCGGTGTCATTATCACCAAGAACAATAGAGCTACCACCTAACGCATTCGTCGAACCAACTCCAAGACTGCCATTAATGACAGCATTAACAAGAATATTTAGTGCATCCCATTTCAGCGTCATCAGGTCTTTTGTTGTGGTGCTCTGGCGGCTTCTCCATTTGAAATATTCATTGCCGTTGTCGCCTGTTTCAAACCACATGTATGAATCAGTGTCACCATCGGCATCATTTTTAAATCCAATCTTCGCCCAGTCAGTATTTCGAATCCAGGCAAGGATTGAGTCATTTTCAAAAGTAAGCCCACCGGACAAGGTATCGCCATTTTTTTGCACGGCGTTACCAGCCCTGTTTACCGTTTCCTGTAAACCGAGGTTTTAAATAATGGCCGTTTCTGGCCTGCATGGCATGATTTGCGCTTTTGGACGGGAGATTCAGTGTGCTGATTGGCTATGTAAGGGTATCAACAAATGACCAGAATACAGACCTGCAACGAAACGCTCTTGTTTGTGCAGGATGTGAACAAATATTTGAAGATAAATTAAGCGGGACAAAGACAGACCGACCGGGATTAAAACGCGCTTTAAAGCGCCTTCAAAAAGGTGACACGCTGGTTGTCTGGAAACTGGATCGCCTCGGGCGAAGCATGAAACATCTGATTTCTCTCGTCGGGGAACTACGGGAGCGAGGGATTAATTTTCGCAGTCTGACCGACAGCATAGACACATCTTCTCCAATGGGGCGTTTTTTCTTCCACGTGATGGGTGCCCTGGCTGAAATGGAACGTGAATTAATTGTTGAACGTACACTGGCCGGGCTGGCGGCAGCGCGCGCAAGGGGGCGCACAGGCGGACGTCGACCGAAGCTGACAAAAGAACAGCATGAGCAAATAGCAAGGCTAATCAAAAACGGGCACGACAGAAAACAACTGGCAATAATTTACGGCATTGGCACATCGACGATTTATCGTTATCACCCTGTAGGCGATATACAGACTGAAGAAACAACCGGGCAGACTCAGGAAAATGAAAACCGCTAATCTGACCATTAGCGGTTTTTGTGTTAAATCAGAACAGCCCTTTAACTGAACTGGCCGCGCTGTTAAGAGATGATGTCACCTTATCTTTGAAGCCGGACAGCATATCACTGAACGATGAGGATTGCAGGCGCTCCCGCAAATCCTCATCACAGCGTTCAAGAGTCAGTGAAAATTCTATCTTTTTCGCCTTACCGTAGCGATCAAACTCGGAGCGGGTCGTATTCGTTTCAGTCAGGACATACATGCCGTAAATCTGCCCGACGCCATCAATCAAAGGCCAGGGTCGTCCTGTATACGCCTGCGTGGTCAGCAGCGACAGCGACACTTCGCCACCTGTAATTTCAGGATAAAGCACACCAGAAAGAACGATGCGATCATCACCTGCACCGATATACTGCCAGCTTGCTGAACGGTTAACGCGTTCATTTTTCACATGCCGCCAGCTTTTGTTTTGCTGTAACTGCTGATGCGGCAGCGTGCGCAGCTCAAAAACAAACATGCCGTAGATCATCATCATGGCCATGACTCCTCAATCTTTATCGTAAAAACAGCCACGCCCGGCACGGGCGCGCCGTTCCATTTCTGCCCTGACCATTTCACCGACCAGTTTCGCCAGTTCGCGGGGATTCTGCGTAACAACGTTATGCAGATGAACATGAATTTCACCACCAAATCCGGAGGCAACAGGCTCCCGGTTACGGGAAGTTACAGGAACTGATGCCACTGGAGATCGTATAGCCTCCGCCACCGGGCGGGAGCTGGCCGCAACAACAGGGACCAGCGCCGGAGGCAGCGGAGCCGGAACCACGGGTGTGATATTAATTGCGGGGGCAGGCTTACTGACCTGCGCAATCTTCCGCTCCTGCCACTCCCCACGAACAGCAAGTGCTCGGGGCAGGTTTTTAAAGACAATATCGCCGGGGCCAATGCGTTTTTTCGTCTCCTCAACCAGCTTACCTGTGTTATCAGCAATTTTGCTGAGTCTGCGCAGCGTACCGGTATTGCTGTCTGTGAGCGGTTTATTGTCTTTGGGGTTATCACCTCCGGTGCCATTGCCATTTTCCACAGGCTTCGGCGGATTGATTTTCGCCAGGTCCCCCTGAAGCAAGGCAACCTTGTCCTGAAGAATGGCCGCACGCTGTGCGTCTTCGATTTTCTTGCGCGCCCTTTCCGCTTCATCCGGAAGCACACCAAGCTTTTCAAGTATCCACGCCAGCGTATCCAGCAACATTTTTGCAGGTGTCAGAACAAGTTGTAACGCACCGCCAAGAACGTTACCGAATATCTCGCCAGCACTGGTACATTTATCCAGAGTTTCCTTGCTGGACTCCATCGGTGACAGCAGCGATTTAAACCAGTTAAACACCTGGCTGATCCCACTCCCGATTGCGTCAAAAACAGGACCAAACCGTTCAAATGTTTCGCGCAACGGGGTCAGCCTTTCCATAATCCCGCTGAACACCCCGGCAAAAAATGCCCTGATGGGATCCCAGTATTTCCAGATAAGAACGGCAGCTCCGGCAAGCGCAGCCACGATAAGACCAACCGGACTGAACAACGCCCCGATAGCGCCTCCCAGTAAAGAAACGGAACCCGTCACCATTCCCCATAGTGCTGGCAGAACCCTGACAGCATTCATTGATCCGGTCAGGAGGGAAAAACCAAGACGCAGTTTTGCCAGCGGGCCAGCAAGCACACCAATAGCCAGCGACAACGAGCCAACCGTTGCAGTCATTGCCAGCAATGCACCGCCTGCAATCAGTAGCTGGCGCGTCAGTGCGGGATGGGCCTGCGCCAGCGCCGTCACCTTTGATACCACACGCGTGAGCCACTGCGTGACAGAACGCAGCGGACCGTCAATCAGATCTGCAATGCGGATGCGCAACCCTTCCCATGCACTGCTGAGTGATTTCAGATCGCCGTCAAGGTTGTTGGCCATAACCTTTGCCGTGCGTTCAGCCTCACCGCGCGCGCCTTCAAGTTCTTTTCTCAGTTTGGGTAAGGAGCCGTCACCTGCCGCATCAACGAGGGCCATAAATGATGTGAAAGCCTCTTCTCCGGCAATGTCCTTAAAGAACGATACCCGGTCAACTTCCCCGTATTTGCGGGTAGCTTTATAAAGGTCAGCCAGCACATCCTCCATCGGGCGCATTTTGCCCCCGGCATCCGAGACAGACACGCCAAGCTCTTTCAGCGCCTCTGCTGCCGCCTTTGGCGGTGATGCCAGACGAGCCAGGCTGGCACGCATTGCCGTACCAGCATCACTCCCCCTGATACCCATATTCGCCAGCACGCCCGCCATCGCTGCGGCCTGCTCCAGAGATATTCCCAGCTTACCCGCCACCGGACCTGCATATTTCATGGTTTCACCCAGTGCGCGAAGGTCAGTGTTGGTACGGGTAAACGCTGCGGTGAGTGTGTCGCCGACCCGGTCCATCTGGTCAGCAGAAAGACCGAACTGCGTCAGAATATTTGAGCCAATATCCGCCGTCTCACCGAGGTCCATACCGCCAGCCGTTGCCATGCTCAGTACGCCAGGGAGCGCAGCCTGAATGGCCTGTGGTGTAAAGCCAGCCATTGCAAGAAATGCCTGTCCACTGGCGGCATCGCCTGCGGTGAACTGCGTTTCAGAGCCAAGTTTTAACGCCTGCTCACGCAGCGCCTTAAACTGCGGGCTGTTCTGGTCGATTCGCGTCAGTGCCTGAACGCGGAACATCTCTTTGCCGAACCCGATCGCAGGCTGCAAAAAACGCCCGGCAGCATAGCCGCCCGCCGCTGCCGCACCAATTGCCAGCGCACCACCTGTTTTCAGTTTTCCCGCTGTTTCCTGCGCGCGCGAATACCGCTCACGCGCCCGTGTTACACGCGCAAGCGCCTGCCGTTCGCGTTCAAGCTGGTTGTTGTACTGTTCGGTGCGTCTGATGGCCTGCTGGATGGTGTTATCGCTGCCTGTCAGGGAAATGCCGTGGCGTTTCAGCTCTCCGCCAAGCTCCCGCATTTTCTGAATTTCCCGTGTGCGCGATTCATTCAGGCGTTCAAGCCGGGTGCTTAACTGCTGCATCAGCTTTTGTTGTTTTTCGCTGAGCACTGTACCCGTGCGTTGTAACTGATTAAGGGCGTTAAGCTGGCGTCGTGCTTTCACGATGCCCGCATCCGCTTTACTGACAGCGTCACGGGCGCGCTCAAATGATCGCGCCTGACGCTCGAGATTTTTGATCGCCCCCTGCGTTCGCTGGATGGAGTCACCAAACTGCCCCATCAGGCGGCGGGCGTTTTCGGCAGGCCGGGTCAGCCTGTCAACGGCGCTGAAAGCGACCCGGATATCAAGAGTCTTCATTGTCTGCATTCCCGCTACGAAGTGCCGCTCGCTCACGCCAGCTAACCACTTCGCAGGGCGTCATCATGAAGATTTCGGCGGGCGACCAGTTAAAAATGGCGGCAATATCCGCCACCAGATCTTCGATGTGCTCAAAGCACACCAGGGTGATTACGCTGCCGTCTCCTGCACGCTCTTCGCGCCAGAGTCTGGCTCGCTCATAAAATTTACAGCCACAGCGCACAACTGAATAAAATCGCGTGACGACATTTTTTTAATCATCACTTCATCCAGTCGTGGCGAGGTCACGCGAGGCAACAGCGTGAACATGGTATCCGCTTTCAGATTCAGCACATCAGACAGCGACAGACCACGCAGGGATCCAGCCTGCTCAATAGCCCCGGTGATCTCCACATACGTGATTTTTTCGCCACCACGCTCAATTGGTCGGGTCAGTTTTACGCCACGTTCGACAGCCATATCCTCAACTGCCGTCACATTATCCGCCACGGTGTTATTCCGGGTTTCAGTATCGATGTCTTTCATCTGTTGTCTCCTTTTCAGTCAGAGGCGACGCACTGCGCCGCCAGCATATTACTTATCAGCCAAGCCCAAGCGCGGAACGGATGCGATCGGGCACAATGTCCTTGCCGTCCTTCGGTGATGCTGCCAACTTACTGATTTAGTGTATGATGGTGTTTTTGAGGTGCTCCAGTGGCTTCTGTTTCTATCAGCTGTCCCTCCTGTTCAGCTACTGACGGGGTGGTGCGTAACGGCAAA
>NZ_MDGW01000122.1:0-35483 GCF_001712525.1 Shigella sp. FC1661 | reverse complement strand
TCTTGTCATTGTGGAAAGGCCAACATCCATAGCTTTGGCGGCATCTGCCACCGTGTATTTCTGGTCAACAACCAGTTGAGCGGATTCGCGTTTAAACTCTGCGCTAAAATTTCTTTTTTTCATTGGAGCACCTGTGTTGTTCTGAGGTGAGCATATCACCTCTGTTCAGGTGGCCAAATTCAGTGTGCCACTTCATCCTGGCACGACCTCATTGGCTGAAGGTTTACCTTATGTTGGCCTGAACGAACAGGATGTTCAGGACGCCCATGCGCGCTTATCCCGTTTTGCACCCTATCTGGCAAAAGCATTTGCTGAAACTGCTGCCACTGGGGGGATTATTGAATCAGAACTGGTTGCCATTCCAGCTATGCAAAAACGGCTGGAAAAAGAATATCAGCAACCGATCAGCGGGCAACTGTTACTGAAAAAAGATAGCCATTTGCCCATTTCCAGCTCCATAAAAGCACGCGGCGGGATTTATGAAGTCCTGGCACACGCAGAAAAACTGGCTCTGGAAGCGGGGTTGCTGACGCTTGATGATGACTACAGCAAACTGCTTTCTCCGGAGTTTAAACAGTTCTTTAGCCAATACAGCATTGCTGTGGGCTCAACCGGAAATCTGGGGTTATCAATCGGCATTATGAGCGCCCGCATTGGCTTTAAGGTGACAGTTCATATGTCTGCTGATGCCTGGGCATGGAAAAAAGCGAAACTGCGCAGCCATGGCGTTACGGTCGTGGAATATGAGCAAGATTATGGTGTTGCCGTCGAGGAAGGACGTAAAGCAGCGCAGTCTGACCCGAACTGTTTCTTTATTGATGACGAAAATTCCCGCACGTTGTTCCTTGGGTATTCCGTCGCTGGCCAGCGTCTTAAAGCGCAATTTGCCCAGCAAGGCCGTATCGTCGATGCTGATAACCCTCTGTTTGTCTATCTGCCGTGTGGTGTTGGCGGTGGTCCTGGTGGCGTCGCATTCGGGCTTAAACTGGCGTTTGGCGATCATGTTCACTGCTTTTTTGCCGAACCAACGCACTCCCCTTGTATGTTGTTAGGCGTCCATACAGGATTACACGATCAGATTTCTGTTCAGGATATTGGTATCGACAACCTTACCGCAGCGGATGGCCTTGCAGTTGGTCGCGCATCAGGCTTTGTCGGGCGGGCAATGGTGCGTCTGCTGGATGGCTTCTATACCCTTAGCGATCAAACCATGTATGACATGCTTGGCTGGCTGGCGCAGGAAGAAGGTATTCGTCTTGAACCTTCGGCACTGGCGGGTATGGCCGGACCTCAGCGCGTGTGTGCATCAGTAAGTTACCAACAGATGCACGGTTTCAGCGCAGAACAACTGCGTAATACCACTCATCTGGTGTGGGCGACGGGAGGTGGAATGGTGCCGGAAGAAGAGATGAATCAATATCTGGCAAAAGGCCGTTAATAACGTTTCAACGCAGCATCGCAATCCTTTCCCTGGGTGAGCGATGCTGCCGATGGCGCAGACTTAAGATCCCCGGTCTTACCCGCTATAACCCCCTCCTTTTATCATCACCCAACGCCTTTCGCTGTAAACGGCGGTTTCGCAAACCAAACCAAAACCGTAAGTAAGATAAAAGCAATAGCCGCCATACGGAAAATCTCATTTGCAGAAATAGAAAGTGACTGCTGGGTTATTTCATTATTAATTTCATTAAGAACTCCTGAAAGCGAACCATAATATTTATCCATAATTTGTGACGATAAATTAAACACGGGGTTAAATTGATCGATGGTTGCTGTCAACTGACTATGGTGTAACGATTCGCGTCGTCCCCACAGCGTCATTGTCAACGACGTACCAACTGATCCTGACAAGGTACGAAAAAAATTACTCATACTCGAGGCATTGGCAAATTTATTATCTGGCAAGCCTGAAAACGAAATCGTTGTTAAGGGTAAAAAGAAACAGGCAACGGCGAATCCCTGAAAAAACTGCGGCAAAATGATGCCTGTAAAATCAATCGTTGGCATAAATGTCACAGAACGCCAGTAATAGCAAACCGCATACATCAAAAAACTAAATGTCACTAACAACCGCATGTCTATTTTGTTGCCATAACGTCCTATCAAAGGTGAAATTAATAGTGGCATGATGCCGATGGGCGCATAAGCAAGTCCGGCCCATATCGCATTATACCCCATCGTTTCCTGGAGTAACTGCGGCATAAGGACGATCGCTCCAGAGTAAAATAAATACGCGCATGTGATACTCACAATACCAATGGTGAAGTTACGGGACTTAAACAAACTGAGATCAAGAATCGGGTTCTCTGAGGTCAACTCCCAAATGACTAAAGAGATCAGAGAAATAACTGATACTACTGTTAATATTATTATTGTACTCGAGTTGAACCAATCCAGATCGCGCCCTTTATCAAGCATAATTTGCAAGCCACCAACACCGAGCACTAACAGGGTCAGTCCTGGTAGATTCATTTTGACCGGTGAAGTCTCAGTTTCTCTTCCTTTAAGTAAGGTTAAGCATAATGTCAGGACGATAATCCCCATAGGGACATTGATTAAAAATATCCAACCCCAGTTAAAGTTATCACAAATATAACCGCCCAATATCGGCCCACATATCGGAGCGATAATCACGGTCATTGACCATAATGCCAGAGCAAATGTTCTTTTTTCTGGCGGATAATTCCTTAATAATAAACTCTGTGACAGTGGAATTAACGGCCCCGCCATTAACCCCTGAACGACTCTAAAAAATATCAGCACATCAAGATTGGTCGATAGGCTACACATTAATGAAGACAGCGAAAAAAAGGTTACTGAAAGTAAAAATAATCTTAATTCGCCTATTCTTTGTGCCAACCTGCCAGTAACAGGGATCGCAATGGCATTTGCTACACCAAACGAGGTGATAACCCAGGTGCCTTCGTCTGTTGATGCTCCCAGAAAGCCAGATATTGTCGGTATTGCGACGTTAGAAATAGTGGAATCCAACATTTGCATAAATGTCGCTAATGACAATGCAATAGTGACGCACCATAACGTCCCACCGGTTAATGGTGCGGAGTTGATTTAGTGATTGCCATTAAAGTTGTCCATTATGCGAAATAATGTTGCTAATTTCTTTTTCTATCGGACTGGTATCGATAACTAAAGCCTTACTGGTATAAGCCGGCATGGAGGTCACGGTTGAAGCCAGCTCAGGCATCTCGGCAATGTCTTCGTTCTTCGTATCAATAGTTGCTGTCATCGATAAACCAATACGCAAGGGATGTTCCATGAGTTCTTTTGGATCAAGAGAAACTTCAACCGGTACACGCTGAACGATTTTGATCCAGTTCCCTGTCGCATTTTGTGCAGGTAATAAGGAGAACGCATTGCCGGTTCCCATATTGATCCCTGTCACCCGACCATGAAACACAACATTTTCACCATAAAGATCGCTGATAATATTGACCGATTGACCAATCCGCACATCCGTGAGTTGTGTTTCTTTAAAGTTGGCATTAACCCACATTTGACGTGCCGGTACGACAGCCATTAACGATTGTCCGGGGCTCACTGTTTCGCCGACCTGAACACTTCTCTGGGCAATATAGCCGGTAACCGGACTCTTAATATCCGTACGTTTAAGCGCCAACCAGGCTTCTTTAGTTGCATCCGCCGCTTCAACGACTTGTGGCTGACGGTTTAATGGTGTGTTCATTACTAAAGCTTTATTCGCTTTATAAGCCTGGATAGCGGCATTCAATGCCGCTTTGCTACTTATTAACGTATCTTTGGTATGCTCCAGCGTTTCTTTTGAAATAACCCCCTGCTTCGCTAACGGCACTCGACGGTTATAATCTTCTAAAGATTGTTGATACTGAATACGTGCTGAAGCGACTTCGGCACTGTATTGTTTATCCTGTAAGTATAGTTTATTCGTTTGCCGAACAATATTTGCCAGATTATTTTTAGCTTTATTGAGTGCGATAGTGGCATCAGTTTTATCCAGTGAAACTAAAATGTCACCTTGTCGAACGTAGTTCGTATCTTTATGATTAACGACAGTGACACTACCTGAGACTTGTGCAGAAATTGGATCTGCATTCCCCGTGACATAGGCGTCATCTGTACTAATCATGTCTTCTAATTCCATTGACCAATAGGCATAGGCACCTGAAAACGCAATAAATAAAACTACCACCAATAAAGAAAAGTATTTTCTTCTGTTAGAATGTTTTTTATTTGAATTAATCTGTTCCACTATTATCTCTCATTTCTCATAGATGAAATTTATGAATTGAATGAAAAGAGCATTCATTCTTCATATCAAACACAGTGCATGTGTTGCACATTATCCCAGGAACGTTGGAGGCCTAATTTAAATGAGGTGCAAAAAAAACAACAGAGGACTAAACCGTGGCTTTTGCAATACAATTCTTACGCCTGTAGGATTAGTAAGAAGACTTATAGTGCTAACTTGAAACTATAAATCATCGGTACAACCCCTGATTTTATTGTTGACATTTCATTTATGCCGACTATTTATATGGTATACTTGTCGAATTATCTTAAAGGAAGCTCAGATTTTCTTATTTTTATTGAGAAAATGAGATGACGCCTTATGTCTGTATTACTACAGGGAGAAGGGAGATGCTTCATTGCAAAGGGAATAATCTATGAACGCAATAATTATTGATGACCATCCTCTTGCTATCGCAGCAATTCGTAATTTATTGATCAAAAACGATATTGAAATCTTAGCGGAGTTGACTGAAGGGGGAAGCGCCGTTCAGCGGGTGGAAACACTTAAGCCTGATATCGTCATCATTGATGTCGATATCCCCGGAGTTAACGGTATCCAGGTGTTAGAAACGCTGAGGAAGCGCCAATATAGCGGAATTATTATTATTGTCTCCGCTAAAAATGACCATTTTTACGGGAAACATTGTGCTGATGCTGGCGCTAATGGATTCGTGAGTAAAAAAGAAGGCATGAACAATATCATTGCGGCTATTGAAGCTGCAAAAAATGGCTACTGCTATTTCCCCTTCTCTCTCAACCGGTTTGTTGGAAGTTTAACGTCCGACCAGCAAAAACTCGACTCCTTATCGAAACAAGAAATTAGTGTCATGCGGTATATTCTTGATGGCAAGGATAATAATGACATTGCTGAAAAAATGTTCATCAGCAACAAAACTGTCAGCACTTATAAAAGTCGCCTGATGGAAAAATTAGAATGTAAATCACTGATGGATCTTTACACATTCGCGCAACGTAACAAAATCGGCTAATCACATGAAGTTTTTACCCTATTTTTTTCTTCTCTGTTGTGGTCTTTGGTCGACCATAAGTTTCGCAGACGAAGATTACATCGAATATCGTGGCATCAGTAGTAACAACCGTGTCACACTTGATCCAGTACGTCTGAGCAACAAGGAATTACGTTGGTTAGCGAGCAAAAAAAATCTTGTGATTGCAGTACACAAGTCCCAAACGGCTACCTTGTTGCATACCGATTCGCAGCAACGGGTTCGTGGTATTAATGCTGATTATTTAAATCTTTTAAAAAGAGCGTTAAATATCAAATTAACACTCCGGGAATACGCCGATCATCAAAAAGCAATGGACGCGCTGGAAGAAGGTGAAGTCGATATAGTGTTATCACATTTAGTTGCTTCGCCGCCTCTTAATGATGACATTGCTGCAACCAAACCACTGATAATTACCTTTCCGGCGCTCGTCACCACCCTTCACGATTCAATGCGACCGCTTACCTCATCAAAACCAGTAAATATTGCTCGAGTAGCAAATTATCCCCCTGACGAGGTAATTCATCAATCATTTCCAAAAGCAACAATTATCTCTTTTACAAATTTATATCAGGCATTAGCATCCGTCTCAGCCGGACAGAATGATTACTTTATTGGTAGTAACATCATTACCAGCAGTATGATTTCCCGCTATTTCACTCACTCCTTAAATGTAGTGAAATATTATAACTCACCGCGTCAATATAATTTTTTCTTGACCAGAAAAGAATCTGTCGTTCTTAATGAAGTACTCAATCGATTTGTTGATGCTTTAACAAATGAAGTTCGCTATGAAGTTTCACAAAATTGGCTTGATACAGGAAACCTGGCCTTTCTGAACAAACCATTAGAACTCACTGAACATGAAAAACAGTGGATTAAGCAACATCCCGATTTAAAGGTGCTGGAAAATCCTTACTCTCCTCCCTATTCTATGACGGATGAAAATGGCTCGGTTCGGGGCGTTATGGGGGATATTCTTAATATTATTACCTTGCAAACAGGTTTAAATTTTTCTCCGATCACCGTTTCACACAATATCCATGCCGGAACACAGCTTAACCCCGGTGGATGGGATATAATACCTGGCGCTATTTATAGTGAAGATCGAGAAAATAATGTTTCATTTGCAGAAGCTTTCATAACAACGCCATACGTTTTTGTCATGCAAAAAGCACCTGACAGTGAACAAACATTAAAAAAAGGAATGAAAGTTGCCATTCCATATTATTATGAGCTGCATTCGCAATTAAAAGAGATGTATCCGGAGGTTGAGTGGATAAAAGTCGATAACGCCAGCGCTGCATTTCACAAGGTCAAGGAAGGTGAACTTGATGCTCTGGTCGCGACACAGCTAAACTCGCGTTACATGATCGATCATTACTATCCTAATGAACTGTATCATTTTCTTATTCCCGGCGTTCCGAATGCATCGCTTTCGTTCGCTTTTCCTCGCGGAGAACCGGAACTTAAGGATATTATTAATAAAGCACTGAATGCAATTCC
The DNA here is from genome assembly GCF_001712525.1 of Shigella sp. FC1661. NCBI lineage: Bacteria > Pseudomonadati > Pseudomonadota > Gammaproteobacteria > Enterobacterales > Enterobacteriaceae > Shigella > Shigella sp. FC1661. Next base: position 28,683 of record NZ_MDGW01000122.1, on the reverse strand, counting down.
CCCAAGCGAAGTTCTGCGCCTGACGGAAAAATGGATTAAAATGCCCAATGTGACCATTGACACATGGGACCTCTATAGCGAGCAATTTTATATTGTTACGACATTATCCGTTTTATTAGTTGGCAGTAGCCTTTTATGGGGATTCTACCTGTTACGCTCAGTTCGTCGTCGTAAAGTCATTCAGGGTGATTTAGAAAACCAAATATCATTCCGAAAAGCACTCTCGGATTCCTTACCAAATCCAACTTATGTTGTAAACTGGCAAGGTAATGTCATTAGTCATAATAGTGCTTTTGAACATTATTTCACTGCGGATTACTACAAAAATGCAATATTACCATTAGAAAACAGTGACTCACCCTTTAAAGATGTTTTTTCTAATGCGCATGAAGTCACAGCAGAAACGAAAGAAAATCGAACAATATACACACAGGTATTTGAAATTGATAATGGCATCGAGAAAAGATGCATTAATCACTGGCATACATTATGCAATCTGCCAGCCAGCGATCATGCTGTTTATATTTGTGGTTGGCAAGATATTACCGAGACGCGTGATTTAATTCATGCACTCGAAGTAGAGAGAAATAAAGCGATCAATGCAACTGTCGCAAAAAGTCAGTTTCTGGCAACAATGAGTCACGAAATAAGAACACCAATAAGCTCCATTATGGGCTTCCTGGAACTTCTGTCGGGTTCTGGTCTTAGCAAGGAGCAACGGGTGGAGGCGATTTCACTTGCCTACGCCACCGGACAATCACTCCTCGGCTTAATTGGTGAAATCCTTGATGTCGACAAAATTGAATCGGGTAACTATCAACTTCAACTACAATGGGTCGATATCCCTACTTTAGTCCAGAACACTTGTCACTCTTTCGGTGCGATTGCTGCAAGCAAATCGATCGCATTAAGTTGCAGCAGTACATTTCCTGATCATTACCTGGTTAAGATCGACCCTCAGGCGTTTAAGCAGGTCTTATCAAATTTACTGAGCAATGCTCTCAAATTTACCTCCGAGGGGGCAGTAAAAATTACGACCTCCCTGGTTCACATTGATGACAACCACGCTGTTATCAAAATGACGATTATGGATTCTGGAAGTGGATTATCGCAGGAAGAACAACAACAACTCTTTAAACGCTACAGCCAAACAAGTGCAGGTCGCCAGCAAACAGGATCTGGCTTAGGCTTAATGATCTGCAAAGAATTAATTAAAAATATGCAGGGCGATTTGTCATTAGAAAGTCATCCAGGCATAGGAACAACATTTACGATCACAATCCCGGTAGAAATTAGCCAGCAAGTGGCGACTGTCGAGGCAAAAGCAGAACACCCCATCACACTACCTGAAAAGTTGAGCATATTAATCGCGGATGATCATCGACCAACAGGCTATTACTCAAACGCCAGCTAAATCTATTAGGATATGATGTTGATGAAGCCACTGATGGTGTGCAAGCGCTACACAAAGTCAGTATGCAACATTATGATCTGCTTATTACTGACGTTAATATGCCGAATATGGATGGTTTTGAGTTGACTCGCAAACTCCGTGAGCAAAATTCTTCCTTACCCATCTGGGGGCTTACAGCCAACGCACAGGCTAACGAACGTGAAAAAGGGTTAAGTTGCGGCATGAACTTATGTTTGTTCAAACCGTTGACCCTGGATGTACTGAAAACACATTTAAGTCAGTTACACCAGGTTGCGCATATTGCACCTCAGTATCGCCACCTTGATATCGAAGCCCTGAAAAATAATACGGCGAACGATCTACAACTGATGCAGGAGATTCTCATCACTTTCCAGCATGAAACGCATAAAGATCTACCCGCTGCGTTTCAAGCACTAGAAGCTGGCGATAACAGAACTTTCCATCAGTGTATTCATCGCATCCACGGTGCGGCTAACATCCTGAATTTGCAAAAGTTGATTAATATTAGCCATCAGTTAGAAATAACACCTGTTTCAGATGACAGTAAGCCTGAAATTCTTCAGTTGCTGAACTCTGTAAAAGAACACATTGCAGAGCTGGACCAGGAGATTGCTGTTTTCTGTCAGAAAAATGACTAAATAGCGGCTCCCACAATGTTCAAATGTGGGAGCTATTTACCAGCACATCTTACATTTATGATGAGAACTCCTGGCGAATTTGTTCCCCATGCTGGTCGAGCGTTGCCGCTCCCGGCATAACATGCGGGTCCGCGCAGCCGCTGATTTTTATCGGATTACCCGGCATCATTATTCCCCCGGCTTCAATCAACATATTTCTCGCCTGAGTTTGTGGCAATTTAATGGCCTCAGCCACACTTAATAACGGCGCGACGGGTACACCAACTTCATGTATTCTGGCTAACCAAACTTCAGCTGCCTGCGTTTTTAACGTCCGCTCAATATATTGTTTAAGAATAGCCTGGTTTTGTACGCGTAAAATATTGCTGCTAAATCGGGGATCATTAACCAGTTCCGTAAGCTCCAGTGCCTGGCATAACGCAGAAAAAAGCTTGTCATTACCACAACAAATCGTAATCGGCTTATCCTGAGTATTGAAAACATCAAAAGGTGCCATGTAGGGATGGCGATTTCCCAGACGTTGTGGTGACTTCCCTGTCGCGATATATGCCATCAGACCATGCTCCAGAAAACTCAGCGTGGCATCAAACATCGCTATATCGACATGCGCCCCTCTCTGGCTCTTTTCGCGGCCATAAAGTGCACTCACTATTCCGCTGAATAAATAGACACCGCCGCATAGATCCGCAAGAGATGTACCAACGCGCACTGGCGGAGCATCAGGATATCCTGTTTCCATCATTATCCCGCTCATTGCCTGAATGATGGTATCGTAGGCAGGAGCATCTTTTAGCGGACCGGTATGTCCGAAACCTGACGATGAAGCATATATGAGGCTCGGGTTGATTTCTTGAAGCGTTTCCCATGAAAACCCCAGTTTTTCCATTGTACCTGGGCGAAAATTCTCAGCTAATACATCAGCTTGTTTGAGCATATTTATAAATATACTTTTATCGTAATCATTCTTTAAATCAAGAACCACACTCTCTTTGCCATGATTAATAAAACTGTAATAGAGTGACTGTCCATCCACATAGGGACCAAATGTGCGGGTATCATCACCATGACCCGGCGGCTCAACTTTAATTACCCTTGCGCCCATATTACAAAGAAGTTGAGTTCCGAAAGGTCCATTAAGGACATGTGTCATATCGATAACTAATAAGCCTTCAAACGGCCCTTTGCTTTCATTATTTGTCATTTGCTTATGCCTTGAAAAAAGCCGAAGGTGAAAAGACACTTCGGCATTTATGTAAAATCAATAACATGATTAATTATGAAACCAGTCGACTGACATAAATCCACAAGGGAGCCGTGACGACAAAGCCCAGTACGCTCACAGCCAATGACGCTGTACCAGTACGGGTGTAGACATTAAACCGGCTGGCAATAATAATTCCGGAGAATGCCGGCGGTAATGCGCCTGCCAGTACCATCATCTGCAGATGTTCGCTGTTCAAATGACATGCCATACCAACGAGAAGCAGTGCCAGTGGCATCAGAATCAGCTTCAGGAAGGTGTTATAAGCAATTTCGGCACTGAACTCGAATTTATGTGCAGCCAGAGTCAACCCCGCAGCGAATACCGCTACCCCTGAGTTAGCCTTCGCAATCAGATTAAAGGTTGGGTCCCATGCTGCCGGAATTTTTACCCCAACCAACACCAGGATCGTTGCCAGAACAGGTGCCCATACTACTGGCTCCTTTGCCGCAGAAATTAATGCACTCAGATTACTATTCTTCTTACCATCCGCTCCTGAAGAAGGATTCAGCAAATACAGACCAATAGGAATAGTAATTGCGTTAACAATAATAGAAATAATTGCTACCACTAAACCTGTTGATACGGAATCACCATAAATAGGATCGAGAACTGCAAACCCTAGGAATCCAATGGTAGGTGAACCTGCAATTAATGCACATACAGCTGCTTCTGCATGGGTACGTTTAAAAAATTTGTAGCAACCGAACCAGGAGAAAAAGAAACATCCGACAATAACCACAAGTGATACAAGGGTCAGACGAGTGTCCGCAAAAATCATTTCCCTGTTTGCCCGAGTAATAGATACAAATAGAGCCGCAGGAAGCGCGTAGTTTAATACCAGTTTATTAAATGCGCGGGCTTGATCTTCTGAAAAAGTTTCTCGTCTGCCGCTAAAATAACCCAACAGCATGATTACGATAATAGGCAATAAATCGCCAATAAAAAATGTTAGCATAATAGTATTTCCGATAAGGGTCCCCTCACCATCGCATAATGAGTTGGCAAGAGGAGACGATGTCAGTATTTAATTACCAGCGACTTGTTTTGGGTTAAGTTTGGTAATATGGCCACTTTCAGTTCCTGCTGCAGGGTCGATGACCACATTAATAATGGTCGGTTTGCGCGACTGAATACCGGTGGTTAAAGCATGACGAAGTTCATCTTTCGTGGTGACGTTATAGCCAACGCCACGAAACGCATCCATTAATTTGTCATACCTTGCATGGTGCAACAGATCCGTTGGTGATGGTGCACCAGCGCCACTGAGATCAACACCGTCTCCTCTGTAGATGCCGCCATTATTAAAAATAACGATCGTCACCGGCAGGTTATATCGACAAATCGTTTCAATTTCCATCCCACTGAAACCAAAAGCACTATCACCTTCAATGGCGACAACCGGAGAACCAGAAGTCACGCTAGCACCGATGGCATAGCCCATACCGATGCCCATGACACCCCAGGTACCACAATCCAGACGACGACGTGGTTTATACATATCAATAATATTTCGTGCATTATCCAGGGTATTTGCACCTTCATTAACTAAATAAATATCCTGGTTCTCGCGCAATACGTCGCGCACAGCACTTAATGCATTAAAGTAATTTAATGGTTGAGTATCTGTACTTAATTTTTCATGCATTTTTTGTGCATTTTGCTGCTTGTGGATATTTAAAATATCGCGCCATACCAGTGGAGTCGTAAATGTGTTTTGTTTCAGTTCTGCCAGCATACCTTGCATACTGGATGCAATATCACCAATGACTGGCACAGCAATGGGGCGGTTGCTGTCAATTTCCTGCGGTTCAATATCCAGTTGAATAAACTGTGTATCTGCCGCCCATCCTTTTTTACCGTGTGCCAATAACCAATTCAGTCGTGCACCAACAAGCATGACAACGTCAGCATTTGCCAGGGCAAACGAACGCGCAGCTGCCGCAGAAAGTGGATGCGTATCTTCAAGGATCCCTTTCGCCATAGACATTGGCAGGAATGGAATCTGAGCACTTTCAATAAATTCACGAAGCTGTTCATCAGCTTGTGAATACGCCGCGCCTTTGCCAAGGATAATTAATGGCCGTTCAGCTTTTGCTAAAAGCGAAATTGCGCTAGTGACTGACTTCGGGCATGGCAATAATGCTGGCGACGGATTTTCAACTTTAACAATCGTGGTTAACGCTTCGTCTTTTTCCATCGTCGCGGCCAGGACATTTGCTGGCAAATCAAGATAAACTCCGCCAGGGCGACCCGATACAGAGACCCGGATAGCGCGTGCCAATGCAATGCCAAGATCCTGCGGCTGATTAACGCGAAATGCTGCTTTGGCATACGGTTTTGCCGCATTCATTTGGTCCAGCTCTTCATAATCACCTTGCTGTAGGTCGACGATCGCGCGGTCGCTGGAGCCGCTAATCATGATCATCGGAAAACCATTTACCGTTGCGTTGGCCAATGCCGTCAAACCATTGAGGAATCCTGGCGCAGAAACTGTCAGGCAGATCCCCGGTTTTTGGGTAAGAAAACCGCTTGCCGCAGCGGCATAGCCTGCCGACTGCTCATGACGAAAACCAATATAACGAATGCCTTCCGCCTGGGCATGGCGTGCCATATCCGTCACAGGAATACCTACAACACCATAAATAGTGTCAATATTATTCTGTTTTAATGCTTCAACGATGATATGCATACCATCTGTCATTTGAAGTTGATCTGACATGATTAATAACCTCGAAATTTTTATAAATTGGGAGCCAGAAGCCCCCGTTAATATCAGATGGCGTGGTTTTGCTTCATTGCAGCAATTTCATCGTCGCTATAACCTAGCTCCTGCAATACAACAGCGGTATGTTCACCTAATAGCGGCGCAGCTTTAATATCCGGCGTAAAAGCAGAGAATTTCATTGGACAACCAACGGTCAGATATTTTCCACGCAACGGTTGTTCCACTTCAACAACACTGCCACTTTGGCGCAAAGAGGGATCAAGTGAAATTTCTTTCATACTTAAAACCGGTGCACAAGGAATATCAAACTGAGTCAAATAGGCCACCGCTTCATGTTTATCAATAGTGACAGTGTATTTTTCGATTTCAGCAAAAATATCGAAAATATGTGGCTGTCGGGCATGGGCTGTACTGTATGCCGGATCGGTAATCCATTCTGGTTTGCCGATGGCTTTACAGGTGTTTTCCCAGTTTTGCTCCTGAATAGTGAAATAAATATAGGCGTTAGGATCGGTTTCCCAGCCTTTACATTTCAGGATCCAGCCAGGCTGACCGCCACCACCTGCATTACCACCGCGGGGAACTGCATCACCAAATGTACCATTCGGATACTGCGGGTATTCTTCCAGATAACCCAATTTATCGAGACGCTGCTGGTCACGTAATTTCACGCGGCAAAGGTTCAATACGGCATCCTGCATTGACATGGTGACTCGTTGCCCACGCCCCGTTTTTTCGCGATGCAGCAAAGCAGCAAGTAAACCGATCAGCAAATGCATTCCGGTGTTGCTGTCACCCAACGCTGCAGCGCTTACCAGCGGCGGACCATCCCAAAAACCCGTAGTGGATGCCGCGCCACCCGCTGCCTGAGCAACGTTTTCATAGGCTTTTACATTCACATAAGGCGAACACTCATCAAACCCTTTGATCGAACCAAAAATCAGACGTGGATTGATTTCTTGAATATGCTCCCAGGTGAAGCCCATGTGATCAATGGCCCCTGGATGAAAGTTCTCGACTAAGATATCAGCTTCGCGGATCAGCTTTTCCATTACCTCTTTGCCTTCCGCTGTTTTGGTATTTAACTCAATAGAACGTTTGTTACTGTTAAGCATGGTGAAGTAAAGCGCATCGATATCAGGAATATCTCGCAGCTGGTGACGCGTTACGTCACCAACGCCGGGACGTTCAATTTTAATAACGTCAGCGCCAAACCAGGCCAGCATTTGAGTACAAGATGGGCCAGATTGCACACCGGTGAAATCGAGAACTTTAATTCCTTGAAGTGGAGTTGACATAGCAATACCTATTAGTTAATTAAATATGTGTTAATTTAGCGTTTATTTAAGGCGTAATATCTTCTATAAATAGCCCGCAAAATATCGTCGTAGCTGCACTCGATATTTTTAAAATCCTGTATCAAGTGCTGAAAATCATTTCATCGCCACTTCCAATTCCTTTCTGCATGGTAAGTAGTGAGGACGAAAAGAAGAATATGATAAATATTAATTCGTGGTAATCAGAGAGAGTCGCGACATTTGTGATGTTATTCTTACAACTGTAAGAAGCGCCGGTGATTTACAAGTAAGGGTATGATTACGCTTTTTAAAGCGTACCATAAAACATAACATAATAAATGATTTGTGATGACACGGGATTATTGGGGTTTACTTTGAGGAAGATAAAATGCGTGTTTATAGAACCGCGAGCGCCAAATAATTTTATGACCACAACCTGTCGTATTGTGGTCATAAAAAATTGTCGGCTGGAGGGAGTTAAATCCTTTACCTCAATATACTGCCTGTCAGCATTAGTTCACAAACAGTGCTTCGCTGTCGACGATGATTCCATCTTCCGCACCTTTAAGCGCCAGGTTTGCCTCGTAGTATTGCTTTTTATCAAGCAGTTTCTGCGCATCAGCAAGTGCATTACGAGTCTGTTTAAGCGGCATCAGATATTGGTTTTCCATTACGCCAACACCGGCCAGGCGAAGTTCTTCCATTGCGCCCTTTTTATCCCCTTTCGCCATTTTTTCATTGGCAATTTTTATCGCGGCTTCTTTTTCGGGAGTTGCTACATAACTCTCAGAAATTCCGACAGATGCATTAATGACAATATATTGGTCATCATTGAGATTGGTCTTTTTACCTGGCTTAGCGAACTTTGCCCATTCGGTACTGTCATCTGACAGCAAAGCGGAAGCTTCATTGGTCAGTTCTTTTGCCTTTTCTGGATCGCCATGAAACAGAGCCAGGCGCGCTACCTGCACGTCACGCATCGCATATAAACCTTGTTCAGAGATACGCTCTGCTGCTGCCGTTTTCTGGGTTTGCTGAACTTGCTGAGTTTGCTGTTGTGCCGCTACCGGTGCATTATCAGCAGCCCATACAGTTGAAGATGCCAGAATTGCTGTGACCATCGTAGCCATAATTAAACGTTTCATACTTACCTCATTCTTTAACAGTTTTAGAAAACGCCGCCATCATATTGGGTGAGCATGAAATGAGAAATCAGAGAGCAACGGTCATTTTGAAAGGGTTATCTTACAGTTGTAGTTATTATCGCAAGAAGTATTTTAGTCTTACAATTGTAGGAATCTGCTTCCTGTCGCAGAGAACTATTCTTATGTACCACAAAGAGATGTCATTTATTATATCGATGTAAATATTGATTAATTATATGTAAATACAGCCATAACATCGTAGGTTCTCAGTGAACCATTTTCAGGATAACTTTCTATGAAAGTAAACTTAATACTTTTCAGCTTATTTTTATTGGTCTCTATTATGGCATGCAATGTTTTTGCATTTTCCATTTCTGGTGGTGTAAGTGAGAGGAGCTATAAAGAGACTGAAAAAACATCAGCGATGACGACCACACACTCTACAAAACTTCAGCCATCACAGGCGATTTTGTTTAAGATGAGAGAAGATGCGCCACCATTAAACCTCACAGAAGAAATCACGCCTACTTATCCGACAAAGGCGAATTATCTTATTCATCCTGTGCGATAGCGTCTGTCACATGGCAGGTGAACAATCATGTCTGATGCTGATGTGAACACCTGCCCAAATGAGCCATCCTGACCCACTATCGCCTGCCATACCCCACCATAAAGCGAATCATCAAGCCACAAGCCGGGGCAAGAAACATAAATATCCCCGTCACTAGTTCATTACCGCCAGTTAACCACATGGTGAAGTAATAAATGAGTGCAGCGAGGATCACCATGCCGAAGAAAGAAGAGACCGCCGATACCACGTTCAGTACCTGACCGATGTAGCCGCTTACGCAGACAATACACAGGGCGAGAAACATCCATAAATAAATCATAGCTCAACCTCCTGCCGCGCTAAAAAACCTGTAACTTCAGTCACTTTAATAGTAAGACAATCCTTAACCTCTGGCAATTTTTGCTAAGCATCAATGAAAACAGCATGTTAAATGCAAGACTGTTGTGTACGGAAAAATATTTACTTTGCACGATTAATAATCAGTAGCTGAAAGCAGTCAGCGAGTGATAAAGTACAGATACCGCATTCATGCTCCTCGTGGTTATGTCCTGACTAGTCTTTACACTCTTTACAGGAACCATTGTCGTACATGATGGCCCAACCAATTGAGTGTACCGCTGTCGACATGGAATCTTCTGCGATACAACAATTCGTATCTACAGAAGGTAACTATGTTTCCACAATGCAAATTTTCCCGCGAGTTTCTACATCCTCGCTACTGGCTCACATGGTTTGGGCTTGGTGTACTCTGGCTTTGGGTACAGCTTCCTTATCCTGTTCTCTGCTTTCTCGGCACGCGTATTGGCGCAATGGCGCGACCATTCCTGAAACGTCGTGAATCTATCGCCCGTAAAAACCTGGAACTTTGTTTCCCGCAGCATTCTGCGGAAGAACGCGAGAAGATGATTGCCGAAAACTTTCGTTCACTCGGCATGGCGCTGGTAGAAACCGGCATGGCATGGTTCTGGCCCGACAGTCGCGTACGTAAATGGTTTGATGTTGAAGGGTTGGATAACCTTAAACGCGCACAAATGCAAAATCGCGGCGTAATGGTTGTCGGCGTCCATTTTATGTCGCTGGAACTGGGCGGCCGCGTGATGGGACTGTGCCAACCAATGATGGCTACCTATCGTCCACATAATAATCAGCTGATGGAATGGGTGCAAACCCGTGGGCGCATGCGCTCTAACAAAGCAATGATCGGCAGAAATAATCTGCGCGGCATTGTCGGTGCACTGAAGAAAGGTGAAGCGGTATGGTTTGCTCCCGATCAGGATTATGGTCGTAAAGGCAGCTCCTTCGCGCCGTTCTTTGCGGTGGAAAATGTCGCCACAACCAATGGCACCTATGTTCTCTCCCGTCTCTCTGGCGCAGCCATGTTGACCGTAACGATGGTAAGAAAAGCGGATTACAGCGGATATCGTTTGTTCATCACCCCAGAGATGGAAGGCTACCCGACAGATGAAAATCAAGCCGCTGCCTATATGAACAAGATTATCGAGAAAGAGATCATGCGCGCACCGGAGCAGTACCTCTGGATCCACTGTCGCTTTAAAACGCGCCCGGTGGGAGAATCGTCGTTGTACATTTAACAAACTGCTCTTACTCTTTCCCTCCTCAAATCGGCCATAATAACCCCATGATTTTTATGGCTTTTTTCTTAAGGTTTTTTCCTTCGCTGAATATCTAATTATTACCGTCAGAAATTAAACTGTCGCCGATATGAGACACTTGTAAGTTACTAAAAGTAAATAAGAAAATGCCTCTTGTCTCGTTTCAGTTTTAGGCGTACATTAGCGCCGTCTCGAGCAGTTTAGCTCAGAATTCTGGGGTGATGCCCACGGTAAAATACAGGGCTTTTAAGGTCGCTTTGCCCGGTGTCAACTCACTGTATCAGGTGTAATGAAGTCATTCAGGCGTAACAGCAATTACGCGGAGAGATGTAAAGTGAAATATTTCTTTATGGGCATTTCTTTTATGGTCATCGTTTGGGCCGGTACTTTTGCCCTGATGATCTAAAAGCAAACTGTGCAATGAAAAACAGGAGCCATCAGGCTCCTGTTTGCATTTCTGACGACGGTGTTTATTCCGCGTTTTCGTGAATATGTTTGCTGCTGGCGGGTAGTAAACCGTCGGCACGGAACATCGCTTTAATCCCTCTGATGGCCTGACGAATACGGTCGCGGTTTTCAATCAGTGCAAAGCGAACATGCGTATCACCATAGTCGCCAAAGCCAATCCCCGGCGAGACACAGACCTTCGCTTCGTTAAGCAATTTCTTGGCAAATACCAGCGAGCCCATGGCAGCATACGGTTCCGGTATTTTCGCCCAGACATACATCGAAGCCTTCGGCATTTCAACTATCCAGCCCGCTTCATGCAGCCCTTTAACCAATACATCACGGCGGCGTTTGTACTGTTCGGCAATGTCGCGCACGCACTGTTGATCGCCCTCCAGCGCCGCAATCGCCGCCACCTGCAACGGCGTAAAGGTGCCGTAATCGTGATAGCTTTTAATACGAGCCAGGGCGCTGACCAGCGTTTTGTTGCCAACCATAAAGCCGATACGCCAGCCCGCCATGTTGTAGCTTTTCGACAGCGTAAAGAACTCGACTGCCACATCGCGTGCACCCGGTACCTGCATGATTGACGGCGCTTTCCAGCCATCGTAGACGATATCGGCATAGGCCAGGTCGTGGACCACCAGCACATCGTAGCGTTTCGCCAGCGCCACAACCTTTTCGAAGAACTCCAGCTCCACGCATTGCGCGGTTGGATTCGACGGGAAGCCGAGGATCATCATCTTCGGTTTCGGATAACTTTCACGAATGGCGCGCTCCAGTTCGTTGAAGAAATCGACACCTTCCACCAGCGGCACTGAGCGTACCTGCGCCCCGGCAATCACCGCGCCATAAATATGGATCGGGTAACTTGGATTCGGCACCAGCACCATGTCACCATGATCCAGCGTCGCCAGCATCAGATGCGCCAGGCCCTCTTTCGAACCAATAGTGACGATGGCTTCTGATTCCGGGTCGATTTCAACGTCGTAGCGATCCTGATACCAGCGGGAAATGGCGCGACGTAACCGCGGAATGCCGCGTGAAGTGGAGTAACCATGCGTGTCCGGGCGCTGGGCCACAGTACATAATTTTTCGACGATATGCGGCGGAGTCGCACCGTCCGGGTTACCCATGCTGAAATCGATAATATCTTCGCCGCGCCGACGCGCAGCCATTTTCAGTTCAGCGGTGATGTTAAAAACGTAGGGCGGGAGACGATCAATGCGCGTAAAGCGACGTTCAGGGCGAGTGTCAGCCATAATTTCCTCAGATTAACGTTAGCGCCCGGACCGTCCGAGCGACGCTGCCACAATGGTGGCTGTTTTGAAAATAGCCTGATTAATTTCTGTCTGTCCAGCGTTTTAGAACATTTTTATCAATGGCTTTAAATGAGGAACTCCACTTCAAAAACAGGAAATTTTCTACGCTAACAAGAAAATTACCACCAATTTTATTAACATTATAATTTCAATAAATTTACCAGTCAGAAGTGCATTATCAAGAGATACATTGCTAATACACCATTTATCTTTCAATCCCCTTTTAAATTTATGGTTTTTCCTCAAAAACGGCCTGCTGGTCATCAGCCTTCAGGTTACCTATCATAGAGGTTTAATCCTTATTCAGAGTCACCCGTGCACGAAATATTCAACATGCTGCTGGCGGTCTTCGATCGGGCAGCGTTAATGCTTATCTGCCTGTTCTTTCTCATCCGTATCCGCCTGTTTCGCGAGCTGTTGCACAAGTCGGCACACTCCCCAAAAGAGTTGCTTGCTGTTACCGCCATTTTCTCGCTGTTCGCCCTGTTCAGCACCTGGTCCGGCGTTCCCGTAGAAGGCTCGCTGGTGAACGTACGTATTATCGCGGTGATGTCCGGCGGGATTCTGTTTGGCCCGTGGGTAGGCATCATTACCGGCGTGATTGCGGGTATTCACCGGTATTTAATTGATATCGGCGGCGTGACGGCGATCCCCTGCTTTATCACCAGCATTCTGGCGGGTTGTATATCAGGCTGGATAAACCTGAAAATCCCCAAAGCACAGCGCTGGCGCGTCGGTATTCTCGGCGGCATGTTGTGTGAGACGTTGACCATGATTCTGGTAATTGTCTGGGCACCAACTACCGCGTTGGGGATCGATATCGTCTCTAAAATCGGCATTCCAATGATCCTCGGTAGCGTCTGTATCGGCTTTATTGTGCTTCTGGTGCAAAGCGTTGAGGGCGAAAAAGAGGCCAGCGCCGCGCGGCAGGCCAAGCTGGCGCTGGATATCGCCAACAAAACGCTACCGCTGTTTCGCCATGTCAATAGCGAGTCATTACGCAAGGTCTGCGAAATTATCCGCGATGACATTCACGCCGATGCGGTGGCGATTACTAATACCGATCATGTGCTGGCCTATGTTGGCGTGGGTGAACATAACTATCAGAATGGCGATGACTTCATTAGCCCGACTACCCGTCAGGCGATGAATTACGGAAAAATCATCATTAAAAACAATGATGAAGCCCACCGCACACCAGAGATTCATTCCATGCTGGTGATCCCATTGTGGGAGAAAGGCGTTGTGACCGGAACGCTGAAAATTTACTACTGCCACGCGCATCAGATAACCTCGTCATTACAGGAAATGGCGGTTGGTCTGTCGCAAATCATCTCCACGCAACTGGAGGTTTCACGCGCCGAGCAGCTACGTGAAATGGCAAATAAGGCAGAGCTTCGCACCCTGCAAAGCAAAATTAATCCCCATTTTCTGTTTAACGCTCTGAACGCTATTTCATCGTCAATCCGTCTGAATCCGGATACCGCTCGCCAGTTGATCTTTAATCTGTCGCGTTATCTGCGCTATAACATTGAATTAAAAGACGATGAGCAAATCGATATCAAAAAAGAGCTGTATCAAATTAAAGACTATATTGCCATTGAGCAGGCCCGCTTTGGTGACAAGCTGACGGTTATCTATGATATTGATGAAGAGGTGAATTGCTGCATTCCCAGCCTGCTGATCCAGCCGTTGGTGGAGAACGCCATTGTCCACGGTATTCAGCCTTGCAAAGGTAAAGGCGTTGTCACCATCAGTGTTGCAGAGTGCGGAAATCGGGTACGCATTGCGGTGCGAGATACCGGGCACGGCATCGATCCAAAGGTGATTGAGCGGGTCGAAGCGAATGAAATGCCGGGCAATAAAATTGGCCTGCTGAATGTCCATCATCGCGTGAAGTTATTGTATGGCGAGGGGCTGCATATCCGCCGCCTGGAGCCGGGGACGGAAATTGCGTTTTACATTCCTAACCAACGCACCCCAGTCGCCTCACAGGCTACGTTATTGCTTTGAGCCGGAGTGATATTGTGAAAGTCATCATTGTTGAAGACGAATTCCTGGCACAACAGGAACTGAGCTGGCTAATTAAAGAGCACAGCCAGATGGAGATTGTCGGCACCTTTGACGACGGTCTGGACGTGTTGAAGTTTTTGCAGCATAACCGCGTCGACGCCATTTTTCTGGATATCAATATTCCGTCGCTGGATGGCGTGTTGCTGGCGCAAAACATCAGCCAGTTCGCCCATAAACCGTTTATTGTGTTCATCACCGCGTGGAAAGAACATGCGGTAGAAGCGTTTGAACTGGAGGCGTTTGACTACATTCTCAAACCGTATCAGGAGTCACGTATTACCGGGATGCTGCAAAAACTGGAAGCGGCCTGGCAACAACAGCAGACCAGCAGTACGCCTGCCGCGACGGTAACGCGTGAGAATGACACCATTAATCTGGTGAAAGATGAGCGAATAATCGTCACGCCAATTAACGATATCTATTACGCCGAAGCGCACGAGAAAATGACCTTTGTCTATACGCGGCGTGAATCCTACGTAATGCCGATGAACATTACCGAATTTTGCAGCAAACTGCCGCCGTCGCATTTTTTCCGCTGCCATCGCTCATTTTGTGTCAATCTGAACAAAATACGCGAAATCGAACCGTGGTTTAATAACACCTACATTCTGCGACTGAAAGATCTGGATTTTGAAGTGCCGGTCAGCCGCAGCAAAGTGAAAGAATTTCGCCAGTTAATGCATCTTTAATCGGGAACTTTCATGAAAGCACCAGGCTTGCCCGCCGATCAACAATTTTTCGCCGATCTGTTCAGCGGCCTAGTGCTTAACCCGCAACTACTGGGGCGCGTCTGGTTTGCCAGCCAGCCTGCCTCGTTACCGGTGGGCAGTTTATGTATTGATTTTCCCCGTCTGGATATCGTGCTGCGCGGCGAATACGGCAACCTGCTGGAAGCAAAGCAGCAGCGAATGGTGGAAGGAGAAATGCTGTTTATTCCGGCACGCGCGGCTAATTTACCGATCAACAACAAACCGGTGATGCTGTTAAGCCTGGTGTTCGCACCGACCTGGCTTGGGTTATCGTTTTACGATAGCCGCACCACGTCGTTGTTGCATCCTGCTCGCCAGATCCAGCTTCCCAGCCTGCAACGCGGTGAAGGTGAAGCGATGCTTACCGCCCTCACTCATCTTAGCCGTTCGCCGCTGGAGCAGAATATCATTCAGCCACTGGTGTTAAGTTTGCTGCATCTTTGCCGCAACGTGGTGAATATGCCGCCGGGTAATTCGCAACCGCGCGGCGATTTTCTCTATCACAGCATTTGTAACTGGGTTCAGGATAATTATACCCAGCCGCTCACCCGCGAGAGCGTGGCGCAGTTTTTTAATATCACGCCCAATCATCTGTCAAAACTGTTTGCTCAGCATGGAACGATGCGTTTTATCGAGTATGTGCGTTGGGTGCGAATGGCGAAGGCGAGGATGATTTTGCAGAAATATCATCTGTCAATTCATGAAGTGGCACAGCGTTGCGGTTTTCCGGATAGCGACTATTTTTGTCGCGTTTTCCGGCGTCAGTTTGGTCTGACGCCGGGAGAGTACAGCGCCCGTTTTCAGGGCTAACGTCAGAAGGTTAATTCTGTTTCCAGCAGCGTCAGGATACTTTGTGCATCTTGCGCGGCAAACAACGACTGGCGGAAGTTTTTATTCACCAGTTTACGCGCCAGCTGCGAGAAGACTTTCACATGATTCATCCCTTCGTTAGCACCCAGCGTCAGCATGATCACCAGTTCGACTTCGCCCATTTCTGACTGCCAGTCAATCGGTTTCGCCAGCCGGGCAATGCTGATACTGGAATGACGGATCCACTGAGATTTGGTGTGCGGGATCGCTACGCCAAAACCAACGCCGGTGGTAACAATCTCTTCCCGCTGCCAGACATCTTCTTCCAGCTCAAACGGATGTTCAGTGCGCCCGTTAACGCCGAGGTTGCCGCACAGGAACTGGATCGCCTGCTCTTTATTGCTAAAATCCTGATCAACAAAGATATTCTCCAGCGCCAGCAGTGGGCGAACGTCTTCTTCCGGCGTAAAGGCGGTGAGTAACGCTTCAATTTCCTGCGCACTGCGGCATTCACATGCCTGACGCGCCAGTTCCCGACACGCCTCGCTATCCAGTTGACGAAGCTGGCTTTTCACCGCCGGAATACGCGGGCTACTCATACTCAGCTCATCCAGGCCCAGCCCAAGCAGTAGCGGCAGATAACGGCTTTCACCGCCCAGTTCACCGCAAATGCCTACCCATTTGCCCCGCTGATGCGCAGTGGTAACTATTTGCTGCAACATGCGCAGGAACGATGGCGTAATCGGGTTATATAGCGGCGATACGCGCGGGTTATTACGATCGACCGCATACAGATACTGGGTCATATCGTTGGAGCCGATACTGAAGAAATCGACCTCATCGCAGAAGTGGTCGATGATGTAGCACACCGACGGCACTTCCACCATGATCCCAAGCGTAATCGTCTCTGCATGACGCAGGCCATCGCGCTTAAGCTCAACGATCGCTTTTTGGATCTCGCCCTTCACCCATAAGATCTGATCGAGACTGTGGACCATCGGGATCATCAACTGGGCGTTGCCAAAACTGGCGGCGCGCAAAATCGCCCGTAGTTGAGTGCGGAACAGGCCAGCAAATTCCGGGTAAATACGTACCGCGCGATAGCCGAGGAACGGGTTCTCTTCCTGGGGAATATTCAGATAAGGAATGCTTTTATCGCCACCGATGTCCATTGTGCGGAAGATAATCGGCTTGTCGCCCGCTGCCAGTAGCACCTGCTGGTAGGCTTCAAATTGCTCCTGCTCGTCCGGCGCGCTGTCGCGATCCATATAGAGCATTTCAGTACGGAACAGTCCAACGCCTTCCGCGCCGTTGGCAAACGCGCCTGGCGCTTCCAGAGCGGTGCCGATATTCGCCGCAATATCAATACGCTTGTTATCACGGGAATAGGCCAGCTGCGCGGCGGCCTGCGCCTGTTGTTTTTGGCGTTTATCCGCCAGCGTCTGTGCGACCTGATAATAACCGCTCACCGCGTCATTCGGGTTAATCGCCAGCACGCCGCACTGGGCGTCAAGCCCGCCGGTTGCCCGGCATAACGGGCAATCGCATCCAGCGGCAGGCCGCTCAGTACCGGGATCGCCGAGGCGCGGGCCAGAATCAGGGTATGCGAGGTGCGCCCAGTTTTCTCCAGAATCATGCCTGCAAGATTTTTTAAATCGAGGCTCAAAAACTGGCTTGGGGTTAAATCCTCGGCTACCAGAATAGTCGGTTTTTCCAGCACCAGATTGTTGCGCGGCTTCAGTTCCGGCCAGGTGATATGCAGCAACTGTTCGCTAATATCGCGAATGTCGCTAACACGTTCGCGCAGATAATCACTGGCATAAGCAGAAAGTTTGGCGCAAACCTGCTCCATATTGCTGATGATCGCCGCCCCCAGCCCTTGATGCTGTTCTGTCATCAGACGACGGATATTGCCCGCGAATTCATCATCCTGAATCAGCGACAAATGGGCGCTAAGGATAGTTTTGCTTTCGCCGTCACGCTCACGCAATTGCTGGTTCAGTTGCTCGGCAAGCGTTGCAAGGCTGTGCTCCAGCCGGGTGGAATCTTGCGCACTGGCGGGGATTGCCCGATAACTGTCGAGGCTGTCGCTTTGTAACAGGGTCAGCGTACCCACGCCGACGCTGCTTGCCAGCACATTGCCGTACAGTAAATCCGGGTTCAGGCGGCTTAATGAACGCGGCAGCGGATGCGCCGTCAGTTCTGCCTGCGTTGGCTGGATGCTGTCGCTGTCGATAAAGCGCACCTGGATGTACTCTTCCAACACGCGCTTCGCCTGCTCTTCATCGCTGCCGCTAATGTTCAGGCTGCAACTGTCATTAAATAAAGTACCGGTGCCAATCAGCGCCAGCGAGCTTTTCGCATCGGCCTTTGCGTTCTGGCGATGGTTGATAAAGGTGATTTCGCTTTGCCACTGGCTGCACTGTTCTTTAAGTTCCCACGCCGGACGAGCATGAAGACCGTTTGGCAAAGGACAGAGAAATTGAATCGTTAACATAACCGCTCCGGGTTAATCAGGAGATCATCTGAAATCCGTCAGTTGAACAACCGTCTCACGCGTAAGACGTTTAATAAGGGCAGATAAAAGCTGCTGCATCTGCAAAATGTCACGGCAATCGGCAATCGGCAATCGATGCGGCGCAATGTCCGTGGCGGGTTGCTGGCCCCATCACCACTGTAGGCACGCCGGTGCCGGTTAAGTGCACCGCTCCGCCGTCCGTGCCGCCGTTGCTGAACATATCTGCCTGTAACGGCACGCCAATTTCTGCCGCCACGGTTTCGATCCACGCGGTAAGTTTTGGCGGCGCAATCAGCGACTTGTCGCTTAACACCAGCATCGACCCGTTACAAATCTGACGATGGTTAGCCGCGCCATAATCAAAGTTTTTCGCCCAGCAGGCGGTATCAAGCACAATGGCGACATCCGGCGACACCGCGCGGGTGGCAGTTTGCCCGCCGCGTACCCCCACCTCTTCGCTGGAACTGGCCACCAGCCACACTTCCGCAGGCAGTTCAGCGCTGTGTAGTTCGCGCAGTAACGTCACCAGCAGGTAGCAACCGAGGCGGTCATCAAAGGCTTTCCCCATCACCCGCTGGTGAGGGAGAACCTGAAAAGTTGTATCAAAGGTGACGCGATCGCCTGGACGAATTCCCGCCTGCATCACTTCGTCATACGAGCGCGTACCAATATCCACGCGCATGGCGCTGACGTCATTCCCCTGCCGGTCGCCGTCAAGCAGGCCTGGAATTTTGCACTCTTCACGGGTGGTGATGCGCACCGGCTGCAGCTGGCGGGCAGCCATGCGCACGTTGCCAACCGGCAGCACATCAATTGCCCCTTCGCGGGAGATGCTGCGCACCATAAATCCCACTTCGTCCATATGGGCGCAGATCATCACCTTCGGCCCTGTCGATTCATTGAGGCGGATCCGCACCGATCCCAGACCATCAAATCGCACTTCTTTTTGCAGGCGATCCGCTTCTTCCAGCAGGATCTGCCGCACTTCCTGTTCCGAGGAGGCGATCGCATCTGCCTCGCTCAACGCTTTTAATAGCGATAAATCCATTATGCCTCTCCCGTGAGCAACACTGTTTTCGGCATGGCGTAGAGCACTTCTGCGCCTTGCGGGGTAACCAGCACAACATCTTCGATGCGCACGCCCCCTTGCCCTGGCAAATAAATCCCCGGCTCCACGGTCAGCAACATGCCTGGCTGTAGCGTCTTGGTCCCCCGCGGTGAAAAACGCGGATCTTCATGGACTTCAATGCCGATAGCGTGACCAGTGTTATGACCGAAATAGTCGCCAAATCCAGCCTCGGTAATGACCCGGCGCGCGGCGTCGTCAATCTGCTGGCAGCGCACGCCGGGGCGAATTGCAGAGATTGCCGCGAGCTGTGCCTGCAGGACAATCTGATAGACGTCAAACAGCGGGTGAGATTCGGCGCTCACCCCTTCGCCATTCACCAGCAAGGTGCGCGTCATATCAGAGCAGTAGCCCTGATACAGCGCACCAAAATCGAGAGTGACAAACTCGCCCGCTGCAACAATCTTGTCGCTGGCTTTGCCGTGCGGCAGCACCCCGCGCCAGCCGCTGGCGACAATGGTGTCAAAAGAGGCTTTTTCTGCGCCCTGCTGGCGCATAAACCACTCCAGTTCAGCGGCTATCTCGCGCTCGCTCATCCCCGCCTGAATAAAGCGGCGAATATGCTCCGCTCCGCGATCGGCAATCCCACAGGCGAGGCGGATTATCTCCACCTCCTCTGGCGTTTTGATTTGCCGCAGCACATCCGGCGTGGCGCTAACCAGTTTCGCATTGAGTTCAGACTTCCAGCGGTGCGCTGTTTCCCAACTCACCTGCTGGCCTTCAAAACCGAGCGTTTGCAACTGCTCATCGGCAATGATTTGATTGACGATAGTGGTAAGCGTGTTCGTCGCGTCAAGCAAATGCAGCTGGTAGCCTTGCGCACGGGCTTCCACCTCAACGAAATAGCGCGAATCTACCAGAATGTGCGCACTTTCACGGCTAATAACCACATAGCCTGATCCGGTGGAGATCCCCAGATGCGGCTGTTTGTTCTGCCGTGAGGAGAGAAGCACTGCATCCAGTTGTTGCGCCTTAAGCCAGTCGCGCAGCGAAGCGAGTAATGTCATCTGGATTTTCCTTCTTACAGGCTATCGATTAACAATTTGCCTTTACGGAACATCATCAGACGCAGGAACACCACCATCAGCGCAGTTATGACTGCCCCCAGCGCGATCCCCGCCATATAGACGCCAAGGTTAGTGACCAGCGGCCATGCCCAGATAGCGGATTCCGGGAACCATTGCACTGCGCCCAGCCAGACAGCGGCGGTTGAGCCGACAATCGCGCCGACCATATACGACGGAATGGCGGTGATGGGGCTTTCCAGCGCAAACGGAATCGCACCCTCACTAATCCCCATAAAGGCAAGGAACATCGCGGTCTTACCCTGCGGATAAAGTTGAGCGTTGAACAGGCGTTTGCCGGTTAAACGACGGTCAATAATGGTCGCCAGCCCCAGACCAATCGGAGGAATAACGATAGCGATAGAACGAGCGGTGACCGGTAATACGTGGTCAGTGGTAAAGCTGAAGGCAACGAAACCTGCGGCTTTGTTGATCGGGCCACCAAGGTCGATTGCTGTCGCCGCGGCGATCCCCATTGCGTACATCAGCGCGCCCTTCTCACCTGCGGCAGTCAGCACGGTACGGATACCGCCGTTGATCCAGCCGCCAAAGGGGGTAATGACGTAGTACATCGCCAGCATGACAAAAATGGCGGAAAGAATCGGTAGCAAAAATGTGGTTTTGAACGCTAACAGGAAATCCGGTAACTGGATTTTCTGGTTCATCCACTTCACAAGGTAACCCGCGACGATAGAAATAATCAGCGCACCAATGAAGGTGGACGGCACCGGCGAAGAGGTCGCCCATTGCATAGTGCTGGGATCGAAGTTCAGCAGTTGCGTCGGCTGGGTAGACATCAAGCCGCCGATAAAACCAGCCGGGAACGCCAGTTTGCCACCGATAGAGTTCGCCACAAAAGCAGCAAACATCGGAATGGCAAAACCAAACAACACGCCGCCGAAGGACTGCGACAGCCAGGCAAATTTCAGTAAGGAGAGGTCGAAACCGGAGAATTTCCCGCTATTAAGAGCATCCATGATGCCGATCTCAGCAGGAATTTTAAGCCAGCTATAAGCAATCAGCTGGCTGAAAGCGAGGATCACACCGCCCATAATTAAGGTCGGCACCATGCGTGAAATCCCTGACATCACATGCTGCGGGAGTTCACCCCAGAAGCTGCTTTTAGAGGCCTGCGGATTCTTAACTGCCGCTGCCGCACCGGATGCGCCAGGCACAACGGTTGCACTGCGTTTTTTAATGGCCATAACAATTATCCCTGTCGAATATTACTGTTGTTCAGAGGCAATCATCTCTTCGATTTCTTTGATGATGCCCGCAGCGTTTTTAATTGCGTCCTGCAAAGTGATTTCATAAACGTCGCGTGATTCGAAACGCTCATTATCTTCCGGGGTAACTGCCACGGAGTGGATGATGATGGTTGCTTCGGCGATATCCTGCGCCGTCAGGCGATTCTGGATACCGTCCGCGCCCTGGGTTTCAATTTTCACTTCATAACCGGCTTCTACCGCCGCTTCTTCCAACGCCTGAGCGGCCATAAAGGTGTGAGCTAGGCCCATTGGGCAGGCACATAAGGCAATCAGTTTCTTACTCATCGTTAATTCCTCATTCAGTGATAGTTGACGAGTGAAATTATGAACGTGCAAAACAAATCGCCGTTACCAGACAAATAATGCATTTACTGGAGAATTAATCCCGCTGTACGGAAGTGTGACGCAGGTCGGCCTTGTGAGGGGACACAAAGAAAAATTGAATTAACTGTATGATTTAAAAGATTATCGGGAGAGTTACCTCCCGATATAACAGGAAGGATTTACAGAATGTGCCCTAAGGTCTGGCGTAAATGTGCACCGGAACCGAGAAGACCCGGATTGTCATGGACGATGAGATACACCGGAATATCATGGACATATTCTTTAAAGCGCCCTTTATCTTCAAATGCAGCACGGAAACCAGAGGCTTTGAAGAACTCAAGGAAGCGCGGCACGATACCGCCCGCAATAAACACGCCGCCAAATGTCCCGAGATTGAGCGCCAGATTGCCGCCAAAACGGCCCATAATGACGCAAAACAGCGACAACGCGCGGCGGCAATCGGTACAGCTGTCAGCCAGCGCGCGTTCGGTAATATCTTTTGGCTTGAGATTTTCTGGCAGGCGGTTGTCAGCTTTCACAATTGCGCGATACAAATTCACCAGCCCAGGGCCAGAAAGCACGCGCTCCGCCGAAACATGACCAATTTCCGCACGCAATATTTCGAGGATAATGGCCTCTTCTTCACTATTCGGCGCAAAATCAACGTGACCGCCTTCGCCCGGCAAGCTTACCCAACGCTTATCGACATGGACCAGATGCGCAACCCCAAGCCCTGTTCCGGCACCGTAAACCGCAATAGGTTTACCTTCTACCGGTTCTGCGCCACCAAACTGAATCAGATGCTCTTTTTTCAGCATCGGGATCGCCATCGATACAGCGGTAAAATCGTTAATAATTTCCAGATGGCTAAAACCGAGATTCTTTTTCATTTCGGCAATTGAGAACGCCCAGGTATGGTTGGTCATTGCCACCCAGTCACCGGTAATTGGGCAAGCGATGGCAATACAGCCGTCTTTCACCTCGACCTTATGTTCTTCAAGATAAACGCGAATGACCGCTTCGAGGCTGGGGTAATCAAGCCCTGAATAGGTCTTAGCCTGCGAGATTTCACCACTGGCAATATCACACAGAGCAAGACGTGCGTTGGTGCCGCCCACATCACCGACTAATGCATACTTTATCATTCTTCAACTGCTCCGCTAAAGTCAAAATAATTCTTTCTCACACTGTAAATACCTGGGGGCATAACAACAACGCCGGAAAGGCAGGCTCCCTGTAAATATCGATCTGGGTCACACATTTACTTTATCGTTTCAGCACCAATTGCAGCGATGCCTTTTTGCAAGCTGGGCAAACTAAGTATCTGACCCCGCATAAGGAATAGAACATGCTCCATCCGCGAGCCAGAACCATGTTGTTATTATCGCTCCCCGCCGTGGCAATTGGGATTGCGTCCAGTCTTATTCTGATTGTGGTGATGAAAATCGCCTCGGTATTACAGAATTTGCTCTGGCAACGACTGCCGGGAACTCTGGGGATAGCCCAGGATTCACCTCTCTGGATCATCGGTGTATTAACGCTAACGGGTATTGCGGTGGGGTTGGTTATCCGTTTCAGCCAGGGTCATGCCGGACCAGACCCCGCCTGTGAACCGCTGATCGGCGCACCAGTTCCGCCCTCTGCGCTACCAGGACTTATCGTAGCATTAATTCTCGGTCTTGCTGGCGGCGTCAGCCTGGGGCCGGAACATCCGATCATGACCGTCAATATCGCCCTTGCCGTCGCCATTGGCGCTCGTCTGTTACCGCGCGTCAACCGAATGGAGTGGACTATTTTAGCCTCTGCCGGAACCATCGGCGCGCTGTTTGGCACACCTGTTGCAGCGGCGTTGATATTTTCGCAAACCTTAAATGGCAGTAGTGAAGTTCCGCTATGGGATCGTCTCTTTGCGCCGTTAATGGCGGCAGCAGCTGGTGCACTAACTACCGGATTATTTTTCCATCCCCATTTTTCACTGCCCATTGCGCATTACGGACAGATGGAAATGACCGATATTCTCAGCGGTGCAATTGTCGCGGCGATTGCCATCGCAGCAGGGATGGTCGCCGTATGGTGCTTACCACGGTTGCACGCGATGATGAATCAAATGAAAAATCCGGTGCTCGTGCTGGGTATTGGCGGATTTATTCTCGGTATTCTGGGGGTTATTGGTGGACCAGTTTCGCTGTTTAAAGGGCTGGATGAGATGCAGCAGATGGTGGCAAATCAGGCTTTCAGCACCAGCGATTACTTTTTGCTAGCGGTAATTAAACTTGCCGCCCTGGTCGTTGCTGCCGCCAGTGGCTTTCGCGGTGGGCGAATCTTCCCGGCAGTGTTTGTCGGCGTGGCATTAGGGTTGATGCTGCATGAGCACGTACCCGCCGTACCAGCGGCAATAACCGTTTCTTGCGCTATTCTCGGCATCGTGCTGGTGGTAACACGCGATGGCTGGTTAAGTCTTTTTATGGCGGCGGTCGTTGTACCCAATACCACATTGCTACCGCTGCTCTGTATCGTCATGCTTCCGGCATGGCTGTTATTAGCAGGTAAGCCGATGATGATGGTCAATCGTCCGAAGCAACAGCCACCCCACGATAACGTTTAGCAAAAAATGCTCTCCTTTATGATTTAAGAGTTATGGCGATGATACGGGGCTTTACCTCCCCGTAATATTGCGTTAACAGGCCGCTGACGGCTTCGATCGTGAAGGAGAATAACAATGTTCAGGTCACTGTTTCTGGCGGCCGCCCTGATGGCATTTACCCCGCTTGCAGCAAACGCAGGTGAAATCACCCTACTGCCATCAATCAAATTACAAATTGGCGATCGCGATCATTACGGTAATTACTGGGACGGTGGTCACTGGCGCGACCGTGACTACTGGCATCGCAATTATGAGTGGCGCAAAAACCGTTGGTGGCGTCATGATAATGGCTATCATCGTGGCTGGGATAAGCGTAAAGCGTATGAGCGTGGCTATCGTGAAGGCTGGCGCGATCGTGACGATCATCGCGGAAAAGGCCGCGGACATGGACACCGCCATTAAACACATTCGCCAATGGAGCACAATGCCTGATGCGACGCTAGCGCGTCTTATCAGGCCTACAAACCGGATCTTTAACGCGTAGGGCGGATAAGGCGTTTACGCCGCATCCGCCAATAGTGCCAGATGCGACGCTCATTCAACTACAATCCCAGCGCCGTCCCCACCAACAACCAGATATTCAGCGCCACGACCAGCACTACAATCACCCAGCCTGTCTGTTTTACGCGTTTGCTGTTCACCAGATCGCCCATCAACTTGCTGTCACTGGTGAAAATCAGCAGTGGAACCAGCGCCAGGGCGATACCAAAACTTAACAGCACCTGACTCATAACCAGAATCCGTGTCGGATCTAATCCCATCAGAATGACAATAAATGACGGCAGCATGGTGACTGTACGACGCACCCACAGCGGGATATGGAAGCGAATGAACCCCTGCATCACCACCTGCCCTGCCAGTGTCCCCACTACCGTTGAGGACAGTCCGGCAGCAACCAGACTTAACCCAAAGACCGTTGCCGCAGCATGGCTTAACAGCGGTTGCAGCGTCAGATAAGCCTCATCAAGATCGGCAACACCAGTATGACCAGAAAAGTGGAACGCCGCCGCAGCTGTAGCCATCATCGCCAGATTGACAAAACCGGCAATAGTCATGGCGATAGCCACATCCCATTTGGTGGCGGAATAACGTTGTTGACGCGAACCGCCATGTAAATGCTGAGTGAGCGAGGAGTGCAAATAAATCACATGCGGCATAATCGTCGCCCCTAACACGCCTGCTGCCAAGAAGACCGCTTCCGAAGTAGGTAAACTCGGGATCACCATTCCTTTACCCAGCTGCGCCAGGTTAGGCTGGGAGAAAATCAACTCGACAATGTAAGCCGCGGCAACAAACAACAGTAACCCGCCAATCACTTTCTCCAGCGGTTTTTGCCCGCGACGTTGCAGCATTAAAATCAGGAAAGTCGCGATCCCCGTCAGCACCGCGCCCTGCAACAACGAAACACCAAGAATGAGTTTAAAACCGATCGCCGCACCAATAAATTCCGCCAGGTCGGTTGCCATCGCAATAATTTCTGCCTGAACCCAATAGAACCACACTACGGGACGCGGATAGTGATCGCGAATCTGCTCCGCCAGATTTTTACCGGTGGCAATCCCTAGTTTGGCAGAGAGGATCTGAATCAGCATCGCCATCAGGTTGGCCCAAACGACAACCCACAGTAGCTGATAGCCGAAGCTGGCACCCGCCTGAATATTGGTCGCAAAGTTACCGGGATCGATATAACCAATCGCCGCAATGAACGCAGGTCCCATTAATGCGAGCCTCATCTTGCGCGCCGCCCGTCCGCTGCTACTCTCAACGCGATAGTTCGTCATCTTGTGCCTCTAAAACATAGCCTTTGCTATGTTTCATGCTATGATAAACGAGAATGATTATCAAATTCATTTAAATGGATTGTGGTGATTTCTGTGATAGACCAGGATTATGACTACGAAAAGATTGATGACTTGAATGTTATGGTTATGTTTAATGTTAGCACATTTACATAACTTTCAGCTTCCATACACAACATAGCAGAAATGTATGACAGATCACTATTTTTGAAGCCTGTCACAGGACGTCATTATAGTGTGTGTCAGATCTCGTTTTCCTTAACCATGTTACATAGAATGTGCACGGAAATTTAACCTGCCTCATATTTGGAGCAAATATGGACCGCGTCCTTCATTTTGTACTGGCACTTGCCGTTGTTGCGATTCTCGCACTGCTGGTAAGCAGCGACCGCAAAAAAATTCGTATCCGTTATGTTATTCAACTGCTTGTTATCGAAGTGTTACTGGCGTGGTTCTTCCTGAACTCCGACGTTGGTTTAGGCTTCGTGAAAGGCTTCTCCGAAATGTTCGAAAAACTGCTCGGATTTGCCAACGAAGGGACTAACTTCGTCTTTGGTAGCATGAATGATCAAGGCCTGGCATTCTTCTTCCTGAAAGTGCTGTGCCCAATCGTCTTTATCTCTGCACTGATCGGTATTCTCCAGCACATTCGCGTGTTGCCGGTGATCATCCGCGCAATTGGTTTCCTGCTCTCCAAAGTCAACGGCATGGGCAAACTGGAATCCTTTAACGCCGTCAGCTCCCTGATTCTGGGTCAGTCTGAAAACTTTATTGCCTATAAAGATATCCTCGGCAAAATCTCCCGTAATCGTATGTACACCATGGCTGCCACGGCAATGTCCACCGTGTCGATGTCCATCGTTGGTGCATACATGACCATGCTGGAACCGAAATACGTCGTTGCTGCGCTGGTATTGAACATGTTCAGCACCTTTATCGTGCTGTCGCTGATCAACCCTTACCGTGTTGATGCCAGTGAAGAAAACATTCAGATGTCCAACCTGCACGAAGGTCAGAGCTTCTTCGAAATGCTGGGTGAATACATTCTGGCAGGTTTCAAAGTTGCCATTATCGTTGCCGCGATGCTGATCGGCTTTATCGCCCTGATCGCTGCGCTGAACGCACTGTTTGCCACCGTGACTGGCTGGTTTGGCTACAGCATCTCCTTCCAGGGCATTCTGGGCTACATCTTCTATCCGATTGCATGGGTGATGGGTGTTCCTTCCAGTGAAGCACTGCAAGTGGGCAGTATCATGGCGACCAAACTGGTTTCCAACGAGTTCGTTGCGATGATGGATCTGCAGAAAATTGCTTCCACGCTCTCTCCGCGTGCTGAAGGCATCATCTCTGTGTTCCTGGTTTCCTTCGCTAACTTCTCTTCAATCGGGATTATCGCAGGTGCAGTTAAAGGCCTGAATGAAGAGCAAGGTAACGTGGTTTCTCGCTTCGGTCTGAAACTGGTTTACGGCTCTACCCTGGTGAGTGTGCTGTCTGCGTCAATCGCAGCACTGGTGCTGTAAGACCATACATAAAAAAGCCGGGGATAATTCCCCTAATGCCAGTCAGTTAAGCAACTGACTGGCTCTTTTTCGGGGCTGTGGGGTATTTCCAGGGCCTCTCCTTTACCACTCTCGGAAGGCCCTTCCCCTTCTCGTCGGTAATTTCACAAGTTGTCCCATACTTGCAAGATCGCGCATCAGCTCCGGTATACGTCCCGGTGAAGCGCCCTGCAATGTCATCAGCATTCTCATCACCATTCCGCATGATTCTGAGAAACTCAGTTGATTCGGCCAGTAACCTTTCAGATGTTCCGCCATTTTAATCATCTGATATCTCACCAGATTATAAGC
>NZ_MDGW01000222.1:0-61549 GCF_001712525.1 Shigella sp. FC1661 | reverse complement strand
AGTTCATTTTCCATCGTTTTCTTGCCGAGCAGGCGCTGGAGTTCTTTAATCTGCTTCATGGCGGCAGCAAGTTCAGAGGCAGGAACAACCTGTTCTCCGGCGGCCACAGCAGTAAGACTTCCTTCCTGGTATTGCTTACGCCAGAGAAATAACTGGCTGGCTGCTACACCATGTTGCCGGGCAACGAGGGAGACCGTCATCCCCGGTTCAAAGCTCTGCTGAACAATTGCGATCTTTTCCTGTGTGGTACGCCGTCTGCGTTTCTCCGGCCCTAAGACATCAATCATCTGTACTCCAATGACTAGTCTAAAAACTAGTATTAAGACTATCACTTATTTAAGTGATACTGGTTGTCTGGAGATTCAGGGGGCCAGTCTACAAAGGCACATAGATAAGGGATATACATCCCCAGCATTTTGACAACTTCATCCGGATCACTCTGGAGCACACTAATCGCAAATCCATCATTGAAAGTTGTACCAAAGGTACACCATGAATAGAGGCTAATACTCATGTCTGCCGCAGTCAGTAACACAAATGGTGCGGCAACAAGCAGGCGAAGCGGAAGGGATGATATACGTTTTACAACCAGGATGGTCAGGACGAAGAACAGCAATCGCTGAACCATATGCGCGCCGGAAGAGGCGACTAAGTTCGTAATACCAAAAACAATAACACAAAGATACAACAACCAATGAGATTTAAAACTTCTAGCAAATTTGTTGAATACTGTCATCCAGAAATCCAAGTTCACAACCAATATAAACAATTATCAACAATGTTCAATTTTATATCAGACATGTTTTTCAACTCTGATCCATATCAGACCGAAACACTGTTAGTTTTTTCTTTTTAAATGATGCGGCCATTGCGTTCTCAGTAATTAAATAACATTATCAATGCGTCTCTAAACATTACGCAGAACGTAGCCATCAGTAGTTATACTGACAGGAGCAGGATGGTTTATCGAGAAGTAAACATATCCGTATTCGTACCGGAACTGGAGTTGACACAATAAAGTGCCAATTATGTCAGCAGAAGGGAAAAGTTTATAACTAAGGCGTACCGGCACCATCGTTTCAAGGTACCAGCTACGAGTAAAGCAACTGGACGAGATACAGATACCTGACAACCATTCCTCAGACCAGGACCAAAACGAAAAAAGACGCTTTTCAGCGTCCCTTTTCTGGAATTTGGTACCGAGGACGGGACTTGAACCCGTAAGCCCTATTGGGCACTACCACCTCAAGGTAGCGTGTCTACCAATTCCACCACCTCGGCACGGATACTACTTTTTAGTTCGGGATATCGCTGGTCGGCTTAGCCGGAGCAGCTGGTTGAGTTTGTTCGGTTTTCGCCGGTGCACTCAGATTTTCCCATTCGCTACCTTTATTGGTTTTGTTGCTATTGATGTTACCCAGCACCAGACTGATGATGAAGAATAACGTTGCCAGCAGCGCCGTCATGCGGGTCATGAAGTTACCAGAACCACTTGAACCAAACAGCGTAGCGGAAGCGCCTGCTCCGAAGGAGGCTCCCATATCAGCGCCTTTACCTTGCTGCAGCATGATCAGACCAACAAGGCCAATTGCCACAATAAGGAAAACTACCAAAAGAGCTTCGTACATAATCAACCTGTTCCTTGCGGAGTTGCCGCGTACCAATGCTTCAACCAATAAAGCGGGAGTTTTTAATCTTTCCCACTGAAGCGGGTGTGAATACTAACCAAAGCGAATGACCTTCGCAAGGGCAATTTTATCGCATTGTATCAACTGCGGAAAAAAACAGCAAAACCGATGTGTTCGCTGAGAAAAAAGGCGACAATCGCCGCCTTTTTAGCCAGTCATTTATCGTTTTAAACGGCTTTTACTGCATCGGCGATGCGGTGTGCAAATTCAGTCACCTGCGCTTCGTCTTCGCCTTCCACCATCACGCGAATTAACGGTTCGGTGCCGGATTTACGCAGCAACACGCGTCCACGGTTGCCCAGCGCAGCTTCAACCTCTGCGGTCACGGCTTTAACTGACTCATGCTCAAGCGGATCGCCGCTACCTGCGGTGTAACGCACGTTAACCAGAATCTGCGGGAACATTTTCATGCCGCTGCAAAGGTCGTGCAGGCTCATATGGTTACGTGCCATCGCCGCCAGCACCTGCAAGCCAGCAACGATGCCGTCACCGGTAGTGGTTTTATCCAGCAGGATCACATGACCGGAATTCTCTGCACCGATACGCCAGCCTTTCTCCTGCATTTTTTCCAGTACGTAGCGGTCACCCACTTTCGCGCGCGCAAATGGAATACCTAACTGTTTCAGCGCCAGCTCAAGCCCCATGTTACTCATCAATGTACCCACAGCACCACCACGCAGCTGGCCCTGACGAAGACCTTCACGCGCGATGATATACATGATCTGATCACCATCGACTTTATTGCCTTCATGGTCAACCATAATCACGCGATCGCCGTCGCCGTCGAAGGCAATACCGAGATCCGCTTTTTCAGCCAGCACACGAGCCTGGAGCGCGCGAACGTCGGTAGCCCCCACTTCGGCATTGATGTTTACACCGTTCGGCTCACAACCGATAGCGATAACGTTCGCCCCCAGTTCACGCAGCACGTTCGGCGCGATGTGATAAGTCGCACCGTTTGCGCAATCCACCACAATCTTCAGTTCGCTGAGGCTAAGTTCGTTCGGGAACGTGGCTTTGCAAAACTCGATATAGCGACCCGCAGCATCAACGATACGGCTGGCTTTACCCAGTTCTGCCGAATCAACACAGCTGATCTCTTTTTCCATTTCCGCTTCGATGGCCTCTTCTACCGCATCCGGTAGTTTGGTGCCGTCGATAGAGAAAAATTTAATGCCATTATCGTAGAACGGGTTATGCGATGCAGATATCACAATTCCGGCCTCTGCGCGGAAGGTACGCGTCAGATAAGCCACGGCCGGTGTTGGCATCGGGCCAGTGAAGAGTGCGGAAAGGCCCGCTGCCGCCATACCCGCTTCCAGTGCTGACTCCAGCATATAGCCAGAAATACGCGTGTCTTTACCAATAATGATCTTACGGGAGCCGTGGCGCGCCAGCACTTTACCCGCGGCCCAACCCAGCTTAAGCACAAAATCAGGTGTGATCGGCGCATCCCCTACACGACCACGAATCCCATCGGTACCGAAATATTTACGATTACTCATAGCGTTTGTTTTCCTTTGCAGACAGAGTGGCTTCCACCACCTGCATCGCTTCTACGGTTTCTTTGACGTCATGAACACGAATAATGTGCGCGCCTTGCATTGCGGCAATGACCGCACAGGCCAGACTACCGCTCAGGCGCTCGGACGGCCCCACGTTCAGCAGCTGCCCAATCATCGATTTTCGTGACATACCTACCAACAGCGGCAGGTTGAAATGGTGAAATTCAGCCAGGCGCGCCAGTAATGAATAGTTATGGGAGAGATTTTTACCGAAACCGAATCCGGGGTCGAGCAACAATTTCTCTTTTGCGATACCCGCCTGCTCGCAACGTGCTATTTGCTCAATAAAGTAGCGATTCACTTCTGCAAAGACATCGTCATACTTCGGAGCTTCCTGCATGGTTTTTGGATTTCCCTGCATATGCATCAGACAAACCGGTAAACCGGTTTCTGCCGCCGCCTCCAGAGCGCCAGGTTCGGAAAGGGAGCGGATATCGTTAATAATGTGAGCGCCAACTTTCGCTGACTCACGGATGACTTCTGGTTTGGATGTATCTACCGAGAGCCAGACTTCGAAGCGTTGAGCAATTGCCTCAACCACAGGAATAACACGTTGCAACTCTTCTTCAACGCTAACTTCCGCCGCCCCTGGGCGCGTGGACTCGCCACCAACGTCAATGATCGTCGCGCCAGCGTTGATCATCAGATTCGCATGTTTCACCGCATCTATCAGCGAGTTATGCGTGCCACCATCCGAAAAGGAATCAGGCGTGACGTTGAGGATCCCCATTACGTGAGGATGGCTAAGGTCCAGTGAAGTGCCCTGGGCAAAGAGTTTCATGGTGTTATCCCTGGTATGAATTGATAAGAAAAAACCCCGGAGCACGCCCCGGGGTTTTCGGTACAAATACAGTCATCTGATGCGGGAACTTACTTGTCGCCTAACTGCTCTGACATGGTGTTACCCGGGTTCGGCGTACGCGGTTCATCAACCGGACGAGGAGCCTTTGGACTACCATTGTCGCCAGAATTGTTAGAAGCGCCTGGTTCTTCCCAGCCCGCTGGCGGACGTACATCGCGACGTGCCATCAGGTCATCAATCTGCGGTGCGTCGATAGTCTCATATTTCATGAGAGCATCTTTCATCGCATGCAGAATATCCATATTGTCGGTCAGAAGCTGACGCGCACGATTATAGTTACGCTCAATCAGTGCTTTCACTTCCTGGTCGATGATACGTGCAGTTTCATCGGACATATGTTTCGCTTTTGCTACGCTACGGCCGAGGAACACTTCACCTTCTTCTTCCGCGTACAGCAGTGGACCCAATTTCTCAGAGAAGCCCCACTGAGTCACCATGTTAC
This sequence comes from Shigella sp. FC1661, assembly GCF_001712525.1. Taxonomy (NCBI): domain Bacteria; kingdom Pseudomonadati; phylum Pseudomonadota; class Gammaproteobacteria; order Enterobacterales; family Enterobacteriaceae; genus Shigella; species Shigella sp. FC1661. The sequence continues at coordinate 56,992 of NZ_MDGW01000222.1, read as the reverse complement.
GCGCCAGGTTGGTCGCAACTTTAATATCGTTGGACGCACCGGTAGAAACATGTTCCGGCCCGTAGATGATCTCTTCTGCCAGACGACCACCGTACAGCGTAGAAATCTGGCTTTCCAGTTTCTGACGGCTGGCGCTGATTGCGTCGCCCTCAGGCAAGAAGAAAGTCACACCCAGCGCACGACCGCGTGGGATAATCGTCACTTTGTGCACCGGATCGTGTTCCGGCACCAGGCGACCGATAATCGCATGACCCGCTTCGTGGTAAGCCGTCGATTCTTTCTGCGCTTCCGTCATCACCATGGAGCGACGTTCCGCACCCATCATGATTTTATCTTTCGCTTTTTCGAACTCAATCATCGACACAACGCGTTTGTTGCCACGAGCAGCGAACAGTGCCGCTTCGTTTACCAGGTTCGCCAGGTCAGCACCGGAGAAACTAGGAGTACCACGGGCAATGATTGCCGCGTCGATATCGGGTGCCAATGGTACGCGACGCATGTGAACTTTCAGGATCTGCTCACGACCGCGAACATCTGGCAAGCCAACCACAACCTGACGGTCGAAACGGCCAGGACGCAGCAGGGCCGGGTCAAGAACGTCCGGACGGTTAGTCGCGGCGATAACGATGATACCTTCGTTACCTTCGAAGCCATCCATCTCAACCAGCATCTGGTTCAGAGTCTGTTCACGTTCATCGTGACCACCGCCCAGACCAGCGCCACGCTGGCGGCCTACGGCGTCGATTTCATCGATAAAGATGATGCACGGTGCCGCTTTCTTCGCCTGTTCGAACATGTCACGAACACGGGATGCACCCACACCGACGAACATTTCTACGAAGTCAGAACCGGAGATAGTAAAGAACGGAACTTTCGCTTCGCCTGCAATCGCTTTCGCCAGCAACGTTTTACCGGTACCCGGAGGACCGACCATCAGGACGCCTTTCGGGATCTTACCGCCGAGTTTCTGGAAGCGGCTCGGCTCGCGCAGATACTCTACCAGTTCAGCAACTTCTTCTTTTGCTTCGTCGCAGCCCGCAACGTCAGCAAAGGTCGTTTTGATCTGATCTTCCGTCAGCATGCGCGCTTTGCTCTTACCAAACGACATGGCACCTTTGCCACCGCCGCCCTGCATTTGACGCATGAAGAAGATCCAGACACCAATCAGCAACAGCATCGGGAACCAAGAGATGAAGATAGAAGCCAGCAGGCTTGGTTCTTCAGGCGGTTCACCGACAACCTTGACGTTCTTGGTCAACAGGTTATCCAGTAATTTCGGATCCTGAACCGGAATGTAAGTGGTATAACGGTTACTATCTTTCTTGGTAACGTTGATTTCACGTCCGTTGATACGCGCTTCACGAACCTGGTCGTTATTGACCTCTTGTAGGAAGGTAGAGTAATCCACCTTACGGCCATTAGACTCGCTGGGCCCAAAGCTCTGGAATACTGACATCAGCACAACGGCAATGACCAGCCAGAGTATTAGGTTTTTCGCCATGTCACTCAAGGGATTAACCTCTTATTACAACTGTGTTAAAAACAGCGTCAGGATACTCTATATCCAGCATCTTTCAAACTTTCGTCTGAAATCTCCCGGTTAGGGTTTACGCCCGGTCGCTACAATATACACTTCCCGCGAACGTGCACGAGAAGAGTCCGGCTTACGAACTTTGACCTTCGTAAACAGGGAGCGAATTTCCCTTAGATACTCATCGAAACCTTCGCCCTGGAACACCTTCACTACAAAACTGCCACCTGGCGCTAATACATCACGACACATTTCTAACGCCAGTTCCACCAGATACATGGCACGGGGGATATCCACCGCCGGTGTTCCGCTCATGTTTGGTGCCATATCGGACATGACAACCTGGACTTTGCTGTCGCCAACGCGCTCCAGCAGTGCTTTCATCACCAGTTCATCACGAAAATCGCCCTGAAGAAAGTCCACACCAACGATAGGATCCATAGGTAAAAGATCGCAAGCGATGATGCGGCCTTTGCCGCCAATTTGGGTGACCACATATTGTGACCAACCACCCGGAGCAGCACCAAGGTCGACAACCGTCATTCCCGGTTTAAAGAGTTTGTCACTTTGCTGTATTTCATCAAGTTTAAACCAGGCACGGGAACGTAACCCCTTTTTCTGTGCCTGTTGAACATATTTATCGCTAAAGTGTTCCTGAAGCCAGCGGCTGGAGCTGGCAGAACGCTTCTTACCTGTCATTTAACTTTCCCATGGGGATAACTCATCGTAACCAATTGCGTAAATTTTTACGCGCCTATTTGGTGATATATGGGAGATGGCGGTAGAATGACCCGTTTTCAATCCCAACGTAAGCAAAAAATACGATGAATCTGAGTACTAAACAAAAACAGCACCTGAAAGGTCTGGCACATCCGCTCAAGCCAGTTGTTCTGCTTGGCAGTAATGGTTTGACCGAAGGGGTGCTGGCCGAGATTGAACAAGCGTTAGAGCACCATGAACTCATCAAGGTGAAAATCGCCACCGAAGATCGCGAAACAAAAACCTTGATCGTGGAAGCTATCGTGCGCGAAACCGGCGCCTGTAATGTACAGGTCATCGGTAAAACGCTGGTGCTTTATCGCCCAACTAAAGAACGTAAAATCTCGCTGCCACGCTAAGATTATCCTAAAGTTACACACATTTGCTGTGTAAAACGAGGGGTTTTCCGCAGGCAGGAGAGCAAAATGCCACGCTCTGTTCGTTGATAAAAGGCCGCATAGCGGCCTTTTTCCTTTCTTTACAATACATCAACATCTTGATGTATTGGGTAATTCTTACAGGTATTCCACCTTAATTACTTCAAATTCTACTTCGCCGCCCGGCGTTTTGATGACCACAACATCATCTTCTTCTTTGCCGATCAGGCCACGAGCAATAGGCGAGTTTACAGAAATCAGGTTTTGTTTAAAGTCAGCTTCGTCATCGCCAACGATGCGATAAGTCTGTTCTTCGTCAGAATCCAGATTCAGCACCGTTACGGTAGCACCAAAAATAACGCGCCCATTGTTGGGCATTTTGGTGACATCAATCACCTGCGCGTTCGACAGCTTGGCTTCGATGTCTTTAATACGGCCTTCGCAGAAACCCTGCTGTTCACGAGCTGCGTGGTATTCGGCGTTTTCTTTCAGGTCGCCATGCTCACGCGCTTCCGCGATAGCAGCAATGATTTCAGGACGGCGCACAGATTTCAGAAAATCCAGCTCTTCGCGTAATTTTTCAGCGCCGCGTAAGGTCATCGGAATAGCTTGCATTTGTTATACCTCTTGAATATTCCTGATGGGGCAAGTCTTCACCCACCCCGGCTGTTCGGCCTGCCCGGCATAACTCCTCACCGGGACCAGAAGCAAAAAAATACCGACCCGGGTACAAGTCCCAGGTCAGCTACAATTCACATTTTGATAGTCATTTTACCCTGAAGTTCCCGAAGGGTCATCGTTTACTTTATAGGGCGTTGCGCCGTAGTATGACGGCTCGATTCCAGGTTGTTAGCGCGAGATTATGCGATTTTCCAGATTTATCATCGGATTGACCAGCTGTATAGCGTTCAGTGTTCAGGCCGCGAATGTTGATGAGTACGTTACTCAACTCCCCGCTGGTGCCAACCTTGCCCTGATGGTGCAAAAAGTCGGCGCGTCGGCCCCCGCTATTGATTACCACAGTCAGCAGATGGCGCTGCCCGCCAGTACGCAGAAAGTGATTACTGCGCTGGCGGCGTTGATTCAACTCGGCCCCGATTTTCGTTTCACCACGACGCTTGAAACCAAAGGCAATGTGGAAAACGGCGTACTTAAGGGTGACTTAGTGGCGCGATTTGGTGCCGATCCGACGTTAAAACGTCAGGATATTCGCAATATGGTCGCGACTTTGAAAAAATCTGGCGTCAACCAAATCGATGGCAATGTGTTGATAGATACCTCCATTTTCGCCAGCCACGATAAAGCCCCCGGCTGGCCATGGAATGACATGACACAATGCTTTAGCGCTCCGCCTGCCGCTGCCATAGTTGACCGCAACTGTTTCTCCGTCTCGCTCTACAGTGCCCCAAAACCTGGTGATATGGCTTTTATACGCGTGGCATCTTATTACCCCGTTACGATGTTCAGCCAGGTACGCACCCTCCCCCGAGGTTCTGCCGAAGCGCAATACTGCGAACTGGATGTCGTACCAGGCGACCTGAACCGCTTTACGCTGACGGGATGCCTGCCACAACGTTCTGAGCCGCTCCCGTTGGCTTTTGCCGTGCAGGATGGAGCCAGCTATGCCGGGGCAATTCTGAAAGATGAGTTAAAACAGGCAGGTATCACCTGGAGCGGAACACTGCTGCGCCAGACTCAGGTTAACGAACCTGGAACGGTAGTTGCCAGTAAACAGTCGGCCCCGTTGCACGATCTGCTTAAGATTATGCTGAAAAAGTCGGACAACATGATCGCCGATACGGTTTTCCGCATGATAGGCCATGCGCGCTTCAATGTGCCTGGAACATGGCGGGCCGGGTCGGACGCCGTGCGTCAGATCCTGCGCCAGCAAGCCGGTGTCGATATTGGAAACACCATTATTGCCGATGGTTCAGGGCTTTCGCGGCATAACCTGATTGCCCCCGCCACCATGATGCAGGTGTTGCAATACATTGCCCAACACGACAATGAACTTAACTTTATCTCCATGCTGCCGCTGGCGGGCTATGATGGCTCTTTGCAGTACCGTGCAGGTCTGCATCAGGCGGGCGTGGATGGAAAAGTCTCAGCGAAAACCGGTTCGTTGCAGGGGGTATATAACCTGGCGGGATTCATTACCACAGCGAGCGGGCAACGAATGGCGTTTGTACAATATCTTTCTGGCTATGCAGTAGAACCGGCGGATCAGCGTAATCGCCGTATTCCGTTAGTGCGTTTTGAAAGCCGTTTGTATAAAGATATTTATCAGAACAATTAGTCAAAAAGAAACCCCGGCACATGGCCGGGGTTTTGCTGATTAACGCTTGTAAATGAACTCAACGCCTTCTTCGTCGTCTTCGTCCCAGTCATCATCCCAGTCCTCATCATCCTCTTCAGCAATCTCTTCAAGCTGCTGGCGATGATAATCATCCCACATGAATTCGACTTTCTCTGGCTGTTTCGCTTCTTCAGCCTGCACGACCGGGTTTTCAATGATAAAGGTCATCACATCCCAGCAGAGATCTTTCACGCCCAGTCCACTCGCCGCAGAGATCAGATAATATTTATCTTCCCAGCCCAGCGCTTCAGCAATCGCTTTCGCTTTCTCTTCAGCTTCTGCCTTATCCAGCAGATCGATCTTATTGAACACTAACCAACGCGGTTTCGCCGCCAGATCCTGGCTGTATTTTTCCAGCTCGCTGATAATAATACGCGCGTTTTCAACCGGATCGGTGCCGTCAATCGGATCGATATCGATGAGGTGCAACAGGACGCGGCAACGTTCCAGGTGCTTCAGGAAGCGGATACCCAGACCTGCGCCTTCCGCAGCGCCTTCAATCAGTCCTGGAATATCGGCAACAACGAAGCTCTTTTCGTTGTCCATTCGTACCACACCCAGACTTGGCACCAGAGTGGTAAACGGATAATCCGCCACTTTCGGTTTAGCCGCCGATACCGCGCGAATAAAGGTCGATTTACCCGCGTTTGGCATCCCCAACATACCGACGTCAGCCAGCAGCATCAGCTCCAGCAGCAGCTCACGCTTATCACCCGGCGTACCGTTGGTTTTCTGCCGTGGTGTACGGTTAACGGACGATTTGAAACGGGTATTGCCCAGACCGTGCCAGCCGCCCTTAGCAACCAGCAGACGCTGACCGTGTTTAGTCATATCGCCCATGGTTTCACCAGTACCCTGGTCGATTACACGCGTACCTACCGGCACTTTAATCGTCACGTCTTTACCGCGCTTACCGGTACAATCGCGGCTTGCGCCGTTCTGACCGCGCTCTGCACGGAAAGATTTTTCAAAACGATAATCGATAAGCGTGTTCAGGTTTTCGTCGGCTTCCATCCATACGTCACCACCATCACCACCGTCGCCGCCATCCGGGCCGCCTTTCGGAATATACTTTTCGCGGCGGAAGCTCACGCAACCATTACCGCCATCACCTGCAACGACCAGAATCGATGCTTCATCAACAAACTTCATTTTATTCTCCGTAAATCATTCGCCTGCGCGGGGTTGCGATACCACCGTTGTATGCTTACGTAATCCGCCCCAAATACGATGACCAATGGTGGAATACATCGCGCCCGCAACCACGACAAACGCACCGAGATAACCTAAAAGGTTTAACATCGGTCTGGCGAAGAAATCGGGCCAGGCCAGTGATAAAAGATCTGAAAAAAACAGCGTAAACAGTGGGGTGAGCGTGATGATCGCGCTCACCTGCGCTGCCTGCCAGCGAGCCATCGCTTCCGCCAGGGCGCCATATCCTACCAATGTATTCAGTCCGCAAAAAATTAAACATGCGAGCTGCCAGTGGCTAAGCTGCGCTATCACTCCTGGCTTTGCCAGAGGGAAGAGCGCAATTGTACATAAAGTGTACAGCAAAAACAGGATCTGCGGTGAGGCCAGCCGACGCAATAAAACCTTTTGCGCCACGCCATAACTCACCCAAACCGTCGCCGCACCGACCCCAAAGATGACTCCCCAGGTGTAATCAGTGAGCTTTGTAAATATCTCGACCAGAGTGGTGTTAAAAAACATCACCAGGCCGCTCAGGAGCATCAATGCCCCTACAACCTGAGTGCTGCGCATTTTCTCTTTCAGGATAAATACGCTGGCAACCATCATGCCAACTGGCGAGAGTTGCCCAATCACCTGCGAAGCGGTCGGACTCAGGTATTGCAAGGATGAGCTGAACAGGATGAAGTTCCCAAACAGCCCGGCGGTCGCCACTGCCAACAAAATCAACCAGCGTAGCTTACGAAACACGCGTAATGGCGGCAACCTCTTCTTCACCGCAAGAATGGCACCCAGGCCAATACTCGCCATCAAGAAACGGTAAAACACGATTGTCGGAGGTTCCATCACCTCCAGCACCTGCTTCATTGCGATTGGCAACGCCCCCCAGCAAATTGCTGTGGTGAGCGCCAAAAGAATGCCAATGCCTGCCTGCTGCTTCATACCGTATTCCCTGCAAAGCGCATTTGCGGATTAACGTCGCACCATGCTCATTTTTACCGGTTATCGAATGTAAAAAGCCCCGCAACGTGTTGCGGGGCTTTCATCCGTTACCGGGACACGAAAAACTTATTCAGCTTCGATGCTGATAAATTTACGGTTTTTCGGGCCTTTAACTTCGAATTTCACTTTACCGTCTGCTTTAGCAAACAGAGTGTGGTCACGACCGCAACCTACGTTAGCGCCAGCGTGGAATTTGGTACCACGTTGACGAACGATGATGCTACCCGCCAGAACGGATTCGCCACCGAAACGCTTAACGCCCAAGCGTTTAGCTTCTGAATCGCGACCGTTACGTGTGGAGCCGCCAGCCTTTTTATGTGCCATTTGAAATCTCTCCTCAGGTCTTAGGCGCTGATGCCAGTAATTTTCACATCAGTGAACCACTGACGATGGCCCTGCTGCTTACGATAGTGTTTACGACGACGAAACTTAACGATTTTAACTTTCTCGCCACGACCGTGAGCAACAACTTCAGCTTTGATTACGCCGCCATCAACGAAAGGAACGCCGATTTTGACTTCTTCACCGTTTGCGATCATCAGCACTTCAGCGAACTCAACAGTTTCGCCAGTTGCGATGTCCAGCTTTTCCAGGCGAACGGTCTGACCTTCGCTTACTCGGTGTTGTTTACCACCACTTTGGAAAACCGCGTACATATAAAACTCCGCTTCCGCGCACACCTTTTCAATGATTCAGAGTGCGCTATAAATATTCACAATAGGGCGCGAATATTACGCAAAACGCACGCCTTTGACAAGTGCTACAGTCAATACACGAAGAAAAAAAACACAACTTGTACGGTAACGTTTATCTGTGCCATTTTTTCAGTACAATCACCCTATATTCCTAACCATAAACCCTAAGTTGCCTTTGTTCACAGTAAGGTAATCGGGGCGAAAAGCCCGGCTTTTGCGATGAATTTAGAAAAAATCAATGAGTTAACCGCGCAAGATATGGCGGGTGTTAATGCGGCAATCCTTGAGCAGCTTAATTCCGACGTCCAACTGATCAATCAGTTAGGCTATTACATCGTCAGCGGCGGCGGTAAACGTATTCGTCCGATGATTGCTGTACTGGCTGCACGAGCTGTTGGCTATGAGGGAAATGCGCATGTCACCATTGCTGCCCTGATCGAGTTTATCCACACGGCGACTCTGCTACACGACGACGTTGTGGATGAATCAGATATGCGCAGGGGTAAAGCTACCGCCAACGCTGCATTTGGCAATGCCGCCAGCGTGCTGGTAGGCGATTTTATTTATACCCGCGCGTTCCAGATGATGACCAGCCTCGGTTCACTCAAAGTGCTGGAAGTCATGTCAGAAGCTGTAAACGTCATCGCAGAAGGTGAAGTTCTGCAACTGATGAACGTTAACGATCCGGACATCACTGAAGAAAACTACATGCGCGTTATCTATAGTAAAACCGCGCGTCTGTTTGAGGCTGCCGCGCAGTGTTCCGGGATTCTGGCTGGCTGTACGCCGGAGGAGGAGAAAGGCCTGCAGGATTATGGGCGCTATCTCGGCACTGCTTTCCAGTTGATCGACGATTTACTCGATTACAATGCCGATGGCGAACAGTTAGGTAAAAACGTCGGCGACGATCTGAACGAAGGTAAACCGACGCTGCCGCTGCTGCATGCGATGCATCATGGCACACCAGAACAGGCACAGATGATCCGTACCGCCATCGAACAGGGTAACGGTCGCCATCTTCTGGAACCGGTTCTGGAAGCAATGAACGCTTGTGGATCTCTTGAATGGACGCGTCAGCGCGCCGAGGAAGAAGCAGACAAAGCCATCGCAGCGTTACAGGTGCTCCCGGACACCCCTTGGCGAGAAGCACTCATCGGCCTCGCGCACATCGCTGTTCAACGCGATCATTAATCCCCTCCCTTCATCCCGCGCAGTGCGCGGGATGATTCCAGTAAATTCCATAAAAACACTAATTCAGCGCTATAACACCTGAAAAAAAAGGGCGATGAATCTTTATATATTCTGAATATTCACACTCTTTACAGGAACTTTTTAGAGCAATAGGCCATCAGGAGTATAGTGATGCCCGACAGAAGAAGTGTTCTGAATGAAAGCGACTAACTTAAGGAGTGAGGAAAGATGGAAAGTAATTTCATTGACTGGCATCCCCCTGACATCATTGCAGGTTTGCGCAAGAAAGGAACGTCAATGGCGGCGGAATCTCGCAGAAATGGTTTGAGTTCCTCAACGCTGGCAAACGCATTATCGCGCCCATGGCCGAAAGGAGAGATGATTATTGCGAAAGCCCTGGGAACTGACCCCTGGGTTATCTGGCCATCACGCTACCATGATCCGCAGACCCATGAGTTTATCGACAGAACGCAGTTGATGCGTAGCTACACTAAACCGAAAAAATGAGTGGTCTGGCGGTAGCCCCGCGAACGGGGCTGCCAGCTCTCAGACGATTACTCGCCTTTCACACGCTTAATATTTGCACCTAAAGCGCGCAGTTTGTCTTCAATGCGTTCGTAGCCACGATCGATGTGATAAATACGATCAACCACCGTCGTCCCTTCCGCAATACAGCCAGCCAGCACCAGGCTTGCTGATGCACGCAGATCGGTTGCCATAACCTGTGCACCAGAAAGTTTTTCAACACCATGACAAATAACGGTATTGCTTTCGATTTCGGCATGCGCGCCCATACGGCTAAGCTCCGGCACATGCATAAAGCGGTTTTCAAAGACCGTTTCGGTGATGAATCCGGTCCCTTCTGCCACCAGGTTCAACAGCGTGAACTGGGCCTGCATATCGGTCGGGAATGCCGGATGCGGCGCGGTACGTACGTTAACAGTCTTCGGACGTTTGCCATGCATATCCAGGCTAATCCAGTCTTCGCCGACTTCGATGTCCGCTCCAGCGTCACGCAGTTTCGCCAGCACGGCGTCGAGAGTATCTGGCTGCGCGTTACGGCAGATAATTTTGCCGCGAGAAATCGCCGCCGCCACCAGGAAAGTACCGGTTTCGATACGATCCGGTAGCACGCGATAGACACCGCCGCCTAAACGTTCCACACCTTCGATGACGATACGATCGGTGCCCTGACCGCTAATTTTCGCACCCAGCGTAATCAGGAAGTTCGCGGTATCGACGATTTCCGGTTCACGCGCTGCGTTTTCAATAATCGTGGTACCTTCCGCCAGGGTTGCAGCACACATGATGGTCACCGTTGCGCCAACGCTGACTTTATCCATCACGATATGTGCGCCTTTCAGACGACCATCGACGGAAGCTTTAACGTAACCTTCTTCCAGTTTGATGGTCGCGCCTAATTGTTCGAGGCCAGAAATGTGTAGATCAACCGGACGCGCACCGATCGTACAACCGCCAGGCAGTGAAACTTGCCCCTGACCAAAGCGCGCTACCAGCGGCCCCAGTGCCCAGATAGAAGCACGCATGGTTTTAACCAGATCGTAAGGTGCGCAGAATACATTAACGTCGCGGGCATCAATATGCACAGAACCATTACGTTCTACTTTCGCACCCAGCTGACTTAGCAGCTTCATTGATGTATCGACGTCTTTCAGTTTCGGGACGTTCTGGATCTCTACCGGTTCTTCCGCCAGTAGAGCGGCAAAAAGGATAGGCAGAGCAGCATTTTTAGCGCCGGAAATTGTGACTTCGCCCTGGAGCTTCGTTGGCCCCTGAACACGAAATTTATCCATTTAGTTTGTTCTCAGTTAACAATTCATATCCGCTACCGGCGAATCGCCCATAGCTCAAAAGCCGTTCAGTTTGCGATCGCGCGCCCACTCCGCAGGGGTATACGCTTTGATCGACACAGCATGAATGCGGTTATCCGCAATATATTCCATCAGCGGGCCATAGACCGTCTGCTGTTTTTTAACCCGACTCATGCCGTCAAACAACTCACCCACGGCAATAACCTGAAAGTGGCTGCCATCGCCGGAAACGTGGACTTCCTGGAGGGAGAGAGCGTTCATCAACACGCTCTGAATTTCATTATTTTCCATGGGATCTTCAATCATCAGTTAATAAACCAGCGAAACATCTTAGAGCAAAGTTGCGCTGGCATAAATAAGCAAAAAGCCTCGCTGATAAATCAGACAAGGCTCGACTTGCAGGCAGGTTTGCCGGACAGGCGGTTAACGCCATATCCGGCCTGAAAAAATTTAACGAGGCAGAACATCAGCAGGCAAATTATACAATTTCGCCAGGGTATACACTTTGTCGTTTACCCCCTGAAGCGTCACATTGTTGCCCTGCTTTTTCGCCAGATCGATAAGATGGAGCAGCAGTGCCAGTCCCCCCGTATCCACGCGGGACACACGGCTAAGATCGATGCAGGTAATCCCCTTCACCGCTTCCTCACGCATTTCCCAAAGCGGTAGCAAAACGTCCTGATCCAGCTCTCCGGATAACGCCAGCGTGTCACCCGTCTGCATCCAGCTCAGTGACTCGCTCATTATTTTTTCTCTTCCAGAGTGATTTTCTGTTGAGAAATCGATTTCAGTTGCGCAGTCAGGCCGTCGATACCTTTGGTACGCAGCAGCGTTCCCCACTCGTTTTGTTTGGTGGTGATCATACTGACGCCTTCAGCAATCATGTCGTAAGCCTGCCAGTTGCCCGTCTGGGAGTTTTTACGCCACTGGAAGTCCAGACGCACCGGCGGGCGGCCATTCGGATCAATAATGGTAACGCGAATCGGCACAATGGTTTTATCGCCCAGCGGCTGTTCTGGCGCAATCTGATAGGTTTGACCGTGATACATCGCCAGCGCCTGACCGTAAGCCTGCTTCAGGTACTCACGGAAAGCGGCAAAGTAGGCTTCACGTTGAGCAGGGGTCGCACTCTTGTAATACTGGCCCAGCACCAGCGCACCGGCGTATTTCACCTGTACGTATGGCAGCAGTTCCTGATCAACAATGGTACGCAGATAATCCGGGTTGGCCCGAATTTGCGGTTGCTCATTCTTCAGGCGATCGAACGTTTTCTGCGCCGCCTCGTCCATCAGCTTATAAGGATTGGTCTGGTCTGCCGCGGTTGCCGCACTCAGCGGTGCAATCACCAGCAAAGCGACCATCATTAAACGTTTAAACATGCGTCGGTTCTCCTGAAATTATTTCGTTGTACCCACAGGTTCAGTGGTTTCATTATTACCTGGCGCAGCAGCTGGCGCATCGCCACTATTCTTATTGTCATCGCCTTTACTACCGTAAAGGAACTGACCAATGAGATCTTCCAGCACCATCGCAGACTTAGTGTCCTGAATTGTATCGCCATCCTTCAGGATAGCAGTCCCCAGTTCCGGGTCTTCAAAACCGACGTTTAATGCCAGATATTGTTCCCCCAGCAGGCCGGAAGTACGAATGCTCAGCGAACTGGTATCTGGAATGTGGTTATAACGTTGTTCAATTTCCAGCGTTACGCGTGGCAGATAGGTTTTCGGGTCCAGCGTAATATCCGCCACCCGGCCCACAACAACGCCACCAATACTGACCGGAGAGCGCGCTTTCAGGCCGCCAATGTTATCGAACGTCGCATAAAGCGTGTAGGTCGGTTCAGTACGTATGGACGTCACGTTCGCCGCCTTCAGGCAAACAAACAGAGCCGCCAGCAGTGCTGCTAATAAAAAGATACCCACCCAAATTTCATTTTTTTTCGTTTGCATGAACTCAATTCCCAAACATCAATGCGGTCAGCACAAAATCCAGCCCCAGAACAGCCAGAGACGAGTGGACAACGGTGCGAGTGGTTGCCCGGCTAATCCCGGCAGACGTCGGGATGGCGTCGTAGCCGTTAAACAACGAAATCCACGTCACCGTGATGGCGAACACCACGCTCTTAATCAGACAGTTGACCAGATCCATACGCCAGTCGACGGCATTTTGCATTGCCGACCAGAAGAACCCGCTATCAATGCCTTTCCAACTGACGCCGACCAGAGATCCGCCCCAGATCCCCACGGCGACGAAAATAACCGTCAACAGTGGTAATGAAATAACCCCAGCCCAGAAACGGGGAGAAATAACCCGACGCAGCGGATCCACCGCCATCATCTCCATACTGGAGAGTTGCTCTGTAGCGCGCATCAGGCCGATTTCTGCGGTTAGCGCCGAACCAGCACGCCCGGCAAACAACAACGCGGCAACCACCGGCCCCAGTTCACGCAGTAGCGATAACGCCACCAGCATACCCAGACTGGTTTCCGCACTATAAGTGGTCAGAACCAGATAACCTTGCAGCCCCAACACCATTCCGATGAACACGCCAGAAACCACAATAATCAGCATCGACAGGACGCCGACATTATAGAGCTGGCGCACCAGCAGCGGCGCATGTTTGCGAAATTCCGGTTTGCCGACCAGCGCATTGAATAACATTAACCCGGCCCGCCCGAACGTTCTCAGGGTTTTAATCCCTTTATGTCCGAGCGACGCCAGCGCATTTAACAGCATGAGTGGCTTAACTCCCTGGTAAAAGATCAGCGTGATAATCGCCGGCAGGATAGCGGAACGGAACAGGCCCGTCAGCTATCCCGTCCAGAAACTGACGTACGCGCGGATCAGGATTCGCCTGCAACGCCTGGGCACTGCCATGAGCGACAATTTTTTTGTCCGCCAGGATCCAGGCGTGATCCGCAATACTTAACACTTCCGGCACATCGTGAGAAACCACCACACAAGTCACGCCCAGCGCGCTGTTCAGCTCAGAAATCAGCTTCACCAGTACGCCCATGGTGATGGGATCTTGCCCAACAAAAGGTTCATCAAACATGATGAGATCCGGCTCCAGCGCAATCGCACGCGCCAGCGCTGCACGCCGCGCCATCCCACCGGAAAGTTCAGAAGGCATTAGTTTAGCCGCTCCACGCAGCCCCACGGCCTCCAGCTTCATCATCACCGTACTATGCAACAATGGCGCGGGAAGTTGGGTATGTTCGCGCAGTGGATAGGCGACGTTGTCAAATACGTTCATATCAGTGAACAACGCCCCGGACTGAAATAACATGCTCATCCGTTTGCGCACTGTATACAGGCGCGAACGAGACATCGCCGGAATATTCTCACCATCGAAAAGGATCTCACCATGATCTGGTGCGATTTGCCCGCCAATCAGACGGAGTAGCGTCGTTTTACCGATGCCCGATGGCCCCATGATCGCCGTGATCTTCCCTCGCGGCACGGTCAGGGAAATATTATCGAAGATGCAGCGATTGCCACGCGTAAAACTGACATCGCGCATATCGACTAAATTCGCCACAGACTGCTCCATAATTCACCCTTCGTCTTGCGTTGATTTTCTAAGCATGGCGCTCAATTTAACCTTGAACCCAACATATTTACAGAATATTACCCGCCGTGGTTAGCGAAAGCTGGCATTTGTTTTACTTTTTAGCCGCATAAAGTCAAAATTAAGAATCCGTTACGGCTTTCTGAAAATCTTCAGCGGACCGGCGAGTATACCTGAAGAAAGGACGTTAGATGCTTTTAGCTACGGCACTGTTAATTGTTGGTTTACTTTTGGTCGTTTACAGTGCCGACCGCCTGGTTTTTGCCGCGTCTATTCTTTGCCGAACCTTTGGCATCCCGCCGCTGATCATCGGCATGACGGTGGTCAGTATTGGTACATCGTTACCAGAAATCATCGTCTCGCTTGCCGCGTCTCTGCACGAACAACGCGATTTAGCCGTTGGTACAGCCCTCGGCTCAAACATTATCAATATTTTGCTGATCCTCGGTCTGGCTGCGCTGGTTCGTCCTTTTACCGTCCATTCCGATGTTCTGCGTCGTGAATTACCCTTAATGTTGTTGGTCAGCGTAGTGGCCGGTTCCGTACTCTATGACGGACAACTTAGTCGCAGCGATGGTATCTTTCTCCTCTTTCTGGCTGTGCTATGGCTGCTGTTCATTGTTAAACTTGCACGTCAGGCTGAACGTCAGGGGACTGACAGCCTGACCAGAGAGCAGCTTGCAGAGCTGCCGCGTGACGGCGGATTGCCCGTCGCGTTTTTATGGCTCGGCATTGCGCTTATCATCATGCCAGTGGCCACGCGGATGGTGGTTGATAACGCCACGGTGCTGGCGAATTACTTTGCCATCAGCGAGTTGACGATGGGTCTGACGGCAATTGCTATCGGAACCAGCCTGCCGGAACTGGCAACCGCAATAGCGGGGGGTCGCAAAGGTGAAAACGACATTGCTGTCGGAAATATCATTGGCGCAAACATTTTTAATATTGTCATCGTGTTGGGTTTACCCGCGCTGATAACGCCAGGAGAGATTGATCCATTGGCGTACAGTCGTGACTACAGCGTGATGTTGCTGGTGAGCATTATTTTTGCGTTGCTGTGCTGGCGGCGCTCCCCGCAACGGGGCCGTGGTGTAGGGGTATTATTAACTGGCGGATTTATCGTATGGCTGGCGATGTTGTACTGGTTATCGCCAATACTCGTTGAATAACTGGAAACGCATTATGTCGCACGTAGAGTTACAACCGGGTTTTGACTTTCAGCAAGCAGGTAAAGAAGTCCTGGCGATTGAACGTGAATGCCTGGCGGAGCTTGATCAATACATCAATCAGAATTTCACGCTTGCCTGTGAAAAGATGTTCTGGTGTAAAGGGAAAGTTGTCGTCATGGGGATGGGGAAATCGGGGCACATCGGGCGCAAAATGGCCGCAACGTTTGCCAGCACCGGTACACCTTCATTTTTCGTCCATCCTGGTGAAGCCGCGCATGGTGATTTAGGCATGGTCACCCCACAGGATGTGGTGATTGCTATCTCTAACTCAGGTGAATCCAGCGAAATCACGGCCTTAATTCCAGTGCTTAAGCGTCTTCACGTACCGTTAATCTGCATCACCGGTCGCCCGGAGAGCAGCATGGCGCGCGCCGCAGATGTGCATCTGTGTGTTAAAGTAGCGAAAGAAGCCTGTCCGTTAGGGCTGGCACCGACCAGCAGCACCACCGCCACGCTGGTTATGGGCGATGCCCTCGCTGTCGCGCTGTTAAAAGCACGCGGCTTTACTGCTGAAGATTTTGCGCTCTCACACCCAGGCGGCGCACTGGGTCGTAAACTTCTGCTGCGCGTAAACGATATTATGCATACGGGCGATGAGATCCCGCATGTTAAGAAAACGGCCAGTCTGCGTGACGCATTGCTGGAAGTTACCCGCAAAAATCTTGGTATGACTGTCATTTGCGATGACAATATGATGATTGAAGGCATCTTTACCGACGGTGATTTACGCCGTGTCTTCGATATGGGCGTGGATGTTCGTCAGTTAAGTATTGCCGATGTGATGACGCCGGGGGGAATACGCGTGCGCCCTGGCATTCTGGCCGTTGAGGCACTGAACTTAATGCAGTCCCGCCATATCACCTCCGTGATGGTTGCCGATGGCGACCATTTACTCGGTGTGTTACATATGCATGATTTACTGCGTGCAGGCGTAGTGTAAAGATTCAAGGATAAACAACAATGAGCAAAGCAGGTGCGTCGCTTGCGACCTGTTACGGCCCTGTCAGCGCCGACGTTATAGCAAAAGCAGAGAACATTCGTCTGCTGATCCTCGACGTTGATGGCGTACTGTCAGATGGCCTGATTTATATGGGCAATAACGGCGAAGAGCTGAAAGCGTTCAATGTTCGTGACGGTTATGGCATTCGTTGTGCGCTCACCTCTGATATTGAAGTCGCTATCATTACCGGGCGAAAGGCTAAACTGGTAGAAGATCGTTGTGCCACATTGGGGATCACTCACTTGTATCAGGGCAGTCAAACAAACTGATCGCCTTTAGCGATCTGCTGGAAAAACTGGCGATTGCCCCGGAAAATGTGGCTTATGTCGGCGATGATCTCATCGACTGGCCGGTAATGGAAAAAGTGGGTTTAAGCGTCGCCGTGGCCGATGCTCATCCACTGTTGATCCCGCGCGCCGATTATGTGACGCGCATTGCTGGCGGTTGTGGCGCAGTGCGAGAAGTTTGCGACTTATTACTCCTGGCGCAGGGCAAACTGGATGAAGCCAAAGGGCAATCGATATGAGTAAAGCCAGACGTTGGGTTATCATTGTGCTATCACTGGCGGTTCTGGTGATGATCGGCATTAATATGGCCGAAAAAGACGATACCGCCCAGGTGGTCGTCAACAACAATGATCCCACCTATAAAAGCGAGCATACGGACACGCTCGTCTATAACCCAGAAGGGGCACTAAGCTATCGATTGATTGCTCAACACGTTGAATATTATTCCGATCAGGCCGTTTCGTGGTTTACGCAGCCGGTACTTACCACGTTTGATAAGGATAAAATCCCGACATGGTCCGTAAAAGCAGATAAAGCCAAGCTGACCAATGACCGGATGCTCTATTTATATGGACACGTTGAAGTCAACGCACTTGTGCCGGACTCTCAACTTCGCAGAATCACGACGGATAACGCGCAGATCAATCTGGTGACGCAGGATGTTACCTCTGAAGACCTCGTCACGTTATACGGAACAACATTTAACTCCAGCGGTCTGAAAATTCGCGGCAACTTACGCAGCAAGAACGCCGAGCTGATTGAAAAGGTTAGAACATCCTATGAAATTCAAAACAAACAAACTCAGCCTTAATCTTGTGCTTGCCAGCTCACTTCTGGCCGCCAGCATTCCGGCATTTGCCGTAACCGGAGACACTGATCAGCCGATCCACATTGAATCGGACCAGCAATCTCTTGATATGCAAGGCAACGTGGTTACCTTTACCGGTAATGTCATCGTCACCCAGGGCACCATCAAAATTAATGCCGACAAAGTGGTCGTTACCCGTCCGGGCGGCGAACAAGGTAAAGAAGTGATTGACGGCTACGGTAAACCGGCAACGTTCTACCAGATGCAGGACAACGGTAAACCCGTTGAAGGTCATGCTTCCCAGATGCACTACGAACTGGCAAAAGATTTTGTCGTTCTGACGGGTAATGCTTATCTGCAGCAGGTCGATAGCAACATTAAGGGCGATAAGATCACTTACCTGGTGAAAGAGCAGAAAATGCAGGCTTTCAGCGACAAAGGCAAGCGCGTAACAACCGTTCTGGTGCCGTCGCAGCTGCAGGACAAAAACAACAAAGGCCAGACCCCGGCACAGAAGAAGGGTAATTAATTCGTTATGGCAACATTAACTGCAAAGAACCTTGCAAAAGCCTATAAAGGCCGTCGCGTGGTAGAAGACGTCAGCCTGACCGTCAACTCCGGGGAAATTGTCGGTCTGCTGGGGCCAAACGGTGCCGGTAAGACCACCACTTTCTATATGGTTGTTGGCATTGTGCCGCGCGATGCGGGCAACATCATTATTGATGATGACGATATCAGTCTGCTGCCTCTGCATGCACGCGCGCGCCGCGGTATCGGCTATCTGCCACAGGAAGCCTCCATTTTCCGTCGCCTCAGCGTTTACGATAACCTGATGGCGGTACTGCAAATTCGTGACGACTTGTCTGCTGAACAACGTGAAGACCGCGCGAACGAGCTGATGGAAGAGTTTCACATTGAGCACCTGCGTGACAGCATGGGGCAGTCACTCTCCGGGGGTGAACGTCGCCGTGTAGAAATTGCCCGCGCACTGGCTGCGAATCCGAAATTTATTCTACTCGACGAACCGTTTGCCGGGGTTGACCCGATCTCGGTTATCGACATTAAACGCATCATTGAACACCTGCGCGACAGCGGCCTGGGCGTACTGATCACTGACCACAACGTGCGTGAAACACTGGCGGTTTGTGAACGCGCTTATATCGTCAGTCAGGGGCATTTGATTGCCCACGGCACGCCTACAGAAATCTTACAAGACGAACACGTTAAGCGTGTATACCTTGGGGAAGACTTCAGACTCTGATAGGGTAGAAGTTTGCGACGTTTTAGCAGGAGAGTACGATTCTGAACATGAAGCAAGGTTTGCAACTCAGGCTTAGCCAACAACTGGCGATGACGCCACAGCTTCAACAGGCGATTCGTCTGTTGCAGTTGTCGACGCTGGAACTTCAGCAGGAGCTACAGCAGGCGCTGGAGAGTAATCCGCTGCTTGAGCAAATCGACACTCATGAAGAAATCGACACCCGCGAAACGCAAGACAGTGAAACGCTGGACACCGCCGACGCGCTCGAACAAAAAGAGATGCCGGAAGAGCTGCCGCTCGATGCCAGTTGGGACACCATTTACACCGCTGGTACACCATCCGGCACCAGCGGTGACTACATTGACGATGAGCTGCCGGTCTATCAGGGCGAAACGACGCAGACCTTGCAGGATTACCTGATGTGGCAGGTCGAGCTGACACCGTTTTCCGACACTGACCGCGCTATTGCTACCTCTATCGTCGATGCCGTTGATGACACCGGTTATCTGACTGTCCCGCTGGAAGATATTCTCGAAAGTATGGGCGATGAAGAGATCGACATCGACGAGGTTGAAGCCGTCCTTAAGCGGATCCAACGGTTTGATCCGGTCGGTGTAGCGGCAAAAGATCTGCGTGACTGCCTGCTAATCCAACTCTCCCAATTCGATAAAACCACGCCGTGGCTGGAAGAGGCCAGACTGATCATTAGCGATCATCTCGATCTGTTAGCCAATCACGACTTCCGCACTTTAATGCGCGTCACGCGTCTGAAAGAAGATGTGCTGAAAGAAGCCGTCAATCTGATCCAGTCGCTCGATCCGCGCCCCGGGCAGTCGATCCAGACTGGCGAACCTGAGTATGTCATTCCAGATGTGCTGGTGCGTAAGCATAACGGTCACTGGACGGTAGAACTCAACAGTGACAGCATTCCGCGTCTGCAAATCAACCAGCACTACGCCTCGATGTGCAATAACGCGCGCAACGATGGTGACAGCCAGTTTATCCGCAGCAATCTGCAGGATGCCAAATGGTTGATCAAGAGTCTGGAAAGCCGTAACGATACGCTACTGCGCGTGAGTCGCTGTATCGTTGAACAGCAGCAAGCCTTCTTTGAGCAAGGTGAAGAATATATGAAACCGATGGTACTGGCCGATATCGCCCAGGCTGTCGAAATGCATGAATCGACGATATCTCGCGTGACCACGCAAAAATACCTGCATAGTCCACGAGGCATTTTTGAACTGAAGTATTTCTTTTCCAGTCACGTCAATACCGAGGGCGGCGGCGAAGCTTCCTCCACGGCGATTCGTGCGCTGGTGAAGAAATTAATCGCGGCGGAAAACCCAGCGAAACCGTTGAGCGACAGCAAGTTAACCTCTTTGCTGTCGGAACAAGGTATCATGGTGGCACGCCGCACTGTTGCGAAGTACCGAGAGTCTTTATCCATTCCGCCGTCAAACCAGCGTAAACAGCTCGTTTGACCCAACCGATAAGGAAGACACTATGCAGCTCAACATTACCGGAAATCACGTCGAGATCACCGAGGCACTGCGCGAATTTGTTAGAGCCAAATTTGCCAAACTTGAGCAATATTTTGACCGAATCAACCAGGTCTATGTTGTTCTGAAAGTGGAGAAAGTCACCCACACCTCAGATGCAACACTGCATGTAAACGGTGGTGAAATTCATGCCAGCGCGGAAGGTCAGGACATGTACGCTGCCATTGATGGCTTAATTGATAAGCTGGCACGCCAGTTGACCAAACATAAAGATAAACTGAAACAACACTAATTGTCCGGGCAATTAGCATGTGCATGGCGGCCTGTTGTGCGGCACAACGGGCCATTTGTACGGTTAATGCTCCGAGCCTGTTCCACTGTTTGAGTGGGCAGGTTCTTAGGTGAAATTATGACAAATAATGATACAACTCTACAGCTTAGCAGTGTTCTTAACAGGGAATGTACGCGAAGCCGCGTTCACTGTCAGAGCAAAAAACGCGCCCTGGAAATCATCAGCGAGCTGGCGGCGAAACAACTTAGCCTGCCGCCTCAGGTGGTTTTTGAAGCTATCCTGACGCGGGAAAAAATGGGCAGTACCGGTATCGGCAATGGTATTGCCATTCCGCATGGCAAACTGGAAGAAGATACTCTGCGCGCCGTTGGCGTTTTCGTTCAGCTCGAAACGCCTATAGCTTTCGATGCCATCGACAACCAACCGGTGGACTTACTTTTTGCCCTGCTGGTGCCGGCAGACCAAACTAAAACGCACCTGCATACTCTGTCGCTGGTGGCGAAACGTCTGGCGGACAAAACCATCTGCCGCCGTTTACGCGCAGCCCAGAGCGATGAAGAGCTGTATCAAATCATTACGGATACCGAAGGTACTCCGGATGAAGCGTAGTTATTCGGTAATGTCTCTTTTAGACGTTGTGAGGAGAAACAGTACATGGTACTGATGATCGTCAGCGGACGTTCAGGTTCAGGTAAATCTGTCGCCCTGCGTGCGCTGGAAGATATGGGTTTTTACTGCGTGGATAACCTTCCCGTAGTGTTGTTACCCGATCTGGCTCGAAGCCTGGCCGATCGCGAGATTTCTGCCGCCGTCAGCATTGATGTTCGTAATATGCCGGAGTCACCAGAAATATTCGAACAGGCGATGAGTAACCTGCCTGACGCTTTCTCACCGCAACTCCTGTTCCTGGATGCCGACCGTAATACCTTAATTCGTCGTTACAGTGACACGCGCCGACTGCATCCGCTTTCCAGCAAAAACCTGTCGCTGGAAAGTGCTATCGACAAAGAAAGCGATTTGCTGGAGCCTCTGCGTTCGCGAGCGGATCTGATTGTCGATACCTCAGAAATGTCCGTTCACGAGCTGGCTGAAATGCTGCGTACCCGTCTGCTGGGTAAACGTGAACGCGAACTGACCATGGTCTTTGAGTCTTTCGGCTTCAAACACGGTATCCCTATCGATGCAGATTACGTCTTTGACGTGCGCTTCTTGCCGAACCCGCACTGGGATCCGAAACTGCGTCCAATGACAGGTCTTGATAAACCTGTCGCCGCGTTCCTCGACCGCCACACAGAAGTACACAATTTTATCTACCAGACGCGAAGCTATCTTGAGCTATGGTTACCTATGCTGGAAACCAACAACCGTAGCTACTTGACGGTCGCCATTGGTTGTACCGGCGGGAAGCACCGTTCGGTGTATATTGCAGAGCAACTGGCAGACTACTTCCGCTCGCGCGGTAAAAACGTCCAGTCACGCCATCGTACGCTGGAAAAACGTAAACCATGACCGTCAAGCAAACTGTTGAAATCACAAACAAGCTGGGCATGCATGCCCGGCCTGCAATGAAGCTGTTTGAATTAATGCAGGGTTTTGACGCTGAAGTGCTGTTACGTAATGACGAAGGCACCGAGGCCGAAGCCAACAGCGTTATTGCGCTGCTGATGTTGGATTCTGCCAAAGGACGGCAGATTGAAGTTGAAGCGACCGGCCCACAGGAAGAGGAAGCACTGGCCGCCGTTATCGCCCTCTTTAACTCTGGTTTTGATGAAGATTAATCTTCATCACTTTGACATACAACTCCCTTCAAACTCCCCCCGACAATAAGAAAATCACGTACTGAAATCGTTCTCAATCAACGTCATTTGTACATTTTGTGCGCTTTTCACTTTCAGAAGAACCTTAAGAAAACCTTAAGAGGCATTGTTTAGGTTTTGTTTAAGTTAATCGACCATACTGGAGATCGTCAGAAAATATTTCCAGGAGATGGCATGATTCGCTTATCTGAACAAAGTCCCCTGGGCACCGGAAGACATCGGAAATGTTATGCGCATCCGGAAGATGCCCAACGCTGTATCAAGATTGTCTACCATCGTGGCGATGGTGGCGATGGTGGCGATGGTGGCGATAAAGAGATCCGCCGTGAGTTAAAGTACTACGCGCATCTTGGTCGCCGGTTAAAAGACTGGAGTGGAATACCGCGCTATCACGGTACCGTTGAGACGGATTGCGGAACCGGTTATGTCTACGATGTGATTGCAGATTTTGACGGCAAACCCTCCATTACGCTGACCGAATTTGCTGAACAATGCCGTTACGAAGAAGACATTGCACAACTGCGCCAGCGACTGAAACAGCTGAAGCGTTATTTGCAGGATAACCGTATCGTGACGATGTCGCTGAAGCCGCAGAATATCCTCTGTCACCACATCAGTGAGTCAGAGGTTATCCCGGTCGTCTGCGACAACATTGGTGAAAGCACATTGATTCCACTGGCGACCTGGTCGAAGTGGTGTTGTCTGCGTAAGCAAGAGCGGTTATGGAAACGATTTATCGCCCAACCGGCGCTGGCTATTGCCCTGCAGAAAGATCTGCAACCTCGTGAGAGCAAAACGCTGGCCCTCACTTCGCGCGAAGCTTAATCCAGCTGGTGTTGTTGCATAAACGGCTCACCGCCTAACTGATACATCTGCCGTAAAATCCACGCCTGACGGCTACGCACGTAGCCCGATGGCGAGGAGACTTTGAAACGAAGTGGATTAGGTAATACAGCTGCCAGTAATGCAGCTTCCGACCGGGTAAGTTTGCTCGCGGGTTTGTGGAAATAACGTTGTGCCGCAGCTTCGACGCCAAACACACCGTCGCCAAATTCGGCGATATTCAGGTAAACCGTCAGGATACGCTTTTTGCTCCAGACTATTTCTATCCCCAGCGTTAATCCAGCTTCCAGCCCTTTTCGTACCCAGCTACGCCCATCCCATAAAAAGAGATTTTTGGCCGTCTGCTGAGAAATCGTTGAAGCACCGCGAATACAGTTTTCATTGCGCTCGTTGTGCGCCAGGGCTTTCTCAATGGAAGCGACATCAAAGCCCCAGTGCTCAGGAAATTTCTGATCTTCTGCGGCAATCACCGCCAGTCCCATCCACGGCGAGATTTGATCCATACTGACCCAGTCAGAATGTGCCACGTAACGAAAATTGCCATGCAGCTAGGCGCTGACCTGTCGCTCGACCATTACCGCTGAGAAGGGAACAGGCGCAACACTAAACAACGCGATGCCCCCGCCCCAGAAAACGGCGAGGACAACCATTAACCGCAAAAGAAAACGGCGAACGAAACTAAACACCGTTAAGCGGCTTTTACTCATTCAGCCAGAACCAGCACGCGGGAAACCAGCTTATCAATGCCGCTCGCCGCTTCTGCAATGTTCTGCGCCAGCATATATGCTGGGGTGGTGACAATCTTATTGTCTTCATCAACCACGATATCATCGACAGGACAGGGCACATGCTCCGCGCCCATCTCTTCCAGCACTTCTGCGGTATCGATATCAGTACCGATGGTCAAACGCAGCGGGAAATCGAAAATTTTCGGCAGCATCGCCGGGGCAATACACATAAAACCAAGCGGTTTTCCGGCCTGATGCATCGCTTGTGCCAGCGCCTTTAATTCACGGTCAACGGTGCATTCGCTACCAAGAGTGGCAAAATTGCTTAAATTCTTCGCCGCGCCAAACCCCCCCGGCACAATCAACGCATCCAGTTCAGCGGCATCGGCCTGGGCCAGAGGACGGATTTCACCGCGCGTTATTCGTGCCGCTTCAATCAGCACGTTGCGCGTTTCCGTCATCGCTTCGCCAGTTAAATGGTTGATAACATCAACCTGCTGCTTATCCGGTGCAAAGCAGACCGCCTGCGCACCGCTGCGTGAAATAGCTAACAACGTCAACACCGCTTCATGAATTTCAGAACCGTCATAGACGCCGCATCCGCTCAGAATTACGCCAATTTTCTTCATTGTGATCATCCTTTCGCAATTGACTGAAACACATTAATTTTTTTAATAAAAATGGTACGCATCACACATTTAACTGATTCATGTAACAAATCATTTAAGTTTTGCTATCTTAACTGCGTGCGGCCTGAAAAACAGTGCTGTGCCCTTGTAACTCATCATAATAATTTACGGCGCAGCCAAGATTTCCCTGGTGTTGGCGCAGTATTCGCGCACCCCGGTCTAGCCGGGGTCATTTTTTAGTGGCTTTTGCCACCCACGCTTTCAGCACTTCTACGTCGTGACGCCACTCTTCTTTCATCTCTTCAATCCATTCACCGACGTTATCTTCCCAGGCAGGAAGGTCAGGAGACTGAATTTGCTGACCCAGCTGTTGCAGATGGCGTAACCCCACTGACCCCGCCGCACCTTTAATTTTATGTCCTTCCTCAACAATGCCTTTTTTATCCTGCGCCGTCAGATTCGACTCCA
The DNA here is from genome assembly GCF_001712525.1 of Shigella sp. FC1661. Taxonomy (NCBI): domain Bacteria; kingdom Pseudomonadati; phylum Pseudomonadota; class Gammaproteobacteria; order Enterobacterales; family Enterobacteriaceae; genus Shigella; species Shigella sp. FC1661. The sequence continues at coordinate 31,626 of NZ_MDGW01000222.1, read as the reverse complement.
GCACGCTGACATAGCCCGGCATCATCTTCTCAAACACCGCTAACCCGTCGGTGATCAGCTTCGGTCCTACAAGTTCGAGATACTGTTCCAGCATGGGAATATCGAGCAATGCTTCTGATTTACTGTTCTCTTCTGTCGTCACCGTACTCTCCTCATCATCCTGGGTATCCCAGAATTTCTTGATCATCGCGGTTAGCGCCGGAACCGAAAGCGGCTTACTCAGCACATCATCCATTCCAGCATTGAGGTACTCTTGTTTGTCTTTCAGCACGTTAGCGGTTAAGGCCACCAGCGGCGGTAAATCCTCGCGCGGATAACGCTTCGTCAGTTCACGAGAGATATCCAGCCCGGTCATATCTGGCAACTGAATATCCAGCAACACCAGGTCGTATTCGCCCGGTTTAAACATCTCCAGCGCCGCCTTGCCGGTCATGGCGACATCAACGCTGTTACCTAATTTTTCCAGCACAGAACGCGCAACAATCACGTTCAGTTCAATGTCTTCCACCAGCAGCACATTCAGCGCCGGTAAAGGCATATCGTCTTCATCAAACGCATCATCGACCTCTTCTGCTACCGACGGTGCGTGGATCGTCAACGTAAAGGTTGAACCTTTGCCCTGTTCGCTGGTAACCGTAATATCGCCGCCCATATTTTTCGCCAGACGACGAGAAACGGCCAGACCAATACCGGTGCCGGTGGCAGGTTTACCGCCATGACTGTCTTTCACCTGGTAATACATGGCGAAAATTTTATCCAGCTCATCCTGCGGAATGCCGATACCAGAGTCTTCCACTTCAAAATGCAGCATATCGCCTTCATCGTAGCGCACGCGCACGGTAACCTGGCCTTGCTGGGTGAATTTGACGGCGTTACTGATGAGGTTCCACAGGATCTGCCGTAAACGCGTCCCGTCGGTAATGACCTGATGCGGTAATGGCAGCGTCGGCTCCAGGTTAAAGCGCAATCCTTTTTGTTGCGCCTGCAATGCGGAGAGATTTTCCAGATCGGCAAGGAAGCTGGTGAAATCAACCGGTTGATTATCAAGCTGGACCTTGCGCCGTTCCATCTTATCCATGTCGATAATATCGTTAAAGATATTCCCCAGCGTGACGGCCGAAACATGGATGGTCTTGAGATATTTTTCCTGCTCGGCGGTGAGTTCGGTATCCAGCAGAATGCGGCTCAGACCGACGATACCGTTCAGCGGTGTACGCAATTCGTGACTGATGGTGGAGATAAACGTCGTTTTGTCGCGGCTGGCCCGTTCAAGCGCATCCTGATACCGCTTACGCTCGGTAATGTCGCGACCAAAGCCCATCAAACCGTGACGTTTACCCACGCGGTCGTAGTACGGCACTTTACGGATTTCAAAGCAGGCTTTGCGCCCGTCCGGGTAATCCAGCCACTGTTCATAGGTCAGTGACACATTATGACGGAACACTTTTTCATCGGTTTCAATGACTTTTGCGGCGGCTTCCGGTGAGTAAACATCAGCAGGTTTCAGGTGAACCAGTTGTTTTTCGCTTTTTCCGGTCAGCAGCTCCATCGCGCGGTTACAGCCGGAAAACTCTTTATCTTCGTTACGATAAAAAACCAGGTCGGGTGAAGCATCAAGGAAGGAACGTAAGAATGAGGATTGCTGCTCGAGCTGAATTTGTGTCTCTTCGCGCTCTTTGATTTCAATTTTCAGTTGGCCGAAGGTTTCCTGCAGTTCTGCTTCCGCTTTTTCACGAACGGCAATTTCCTGATTTAGCTGGGCAATATTATCTTTTAACTGAACGTTGAGGCTCAAATCGCGCTCGCGCATCTCCTCCAGTTTTTGCACCAGCCGTGACAGACGTTGTCGTGACTCCTCCAGTTGCTCGACGACCACCGATAGAAAGTAGACCGCCCACGGCGTAATCAGCAAACCAAAGAAGATAGAACGAATAACATCAATGCTTTCGACCTGACCATGCAGCACCATGGTTACCGCCATTTGTACCACAATGGCAAGAACGACGAGGGCCAGCGCCAGCAACATTGAGAAGCGCACCAGACCTAACTTCATCATCAGGTCAACATAATACTGCGCCAGCAGACGAATTTGCTTCATTAGGGAATTCCTTCACGACAACCTGCCCCAATAATACCCAATTCTGACAGTTACGTTATAAATTGTGTGAGAAATGCGGAATTCCCCTCAACGACCTACTCCGTTGGAGGTAGCCACGGACGTCCCAGCGCCGATCCCTGTACGCCATGTTCATTCAGATAGCGATCCAGCTCGACCATTCCCGTCCATCGATTTTCGCACCACAGCGGAGCAAGCAGCGTCGGGCGACGGGCGCTGGCGGAAATGCGGTGGTAGATCACTTCCGGTGGCGTATGGCGAATCATTTCTCCGGCAGTGAGCGTGTAATCCTCCTGTTCAATACCGTTCAAACGCCCCGCTTCCCAGGCTTTCGCCATAATGCTGCCTTTCACAATATGCAGCGGATGCAGCTTTATGCCGTCCACGCCGGTTTCAACCACTCGCTCCAGCGTTTGCAAACATTCAGCCTGCCCTTCGCCAGGCAGGCCGACAATTAAGTGGGAACACACCTTCAGCCCGCGCTGACGTGCCAGCTGGGTTGTACGCTGATAACAGGCAAAATCATGGCCGCGGTTGATGCGATGCAGTGTTTTGTCGTGGGCGGTTTGTAGCCCCAGCTCCAGCCACACTTCGTAACCCTGGTCCTTATATTCGCAAAGCAGATCCAGCACCGCATCCGGCACGCAGTCCGGGCGGGTACCAACACACAAACCGACAATATTGGCCTGGCTCACCGCCTGCTGATACATAGAACGCAGCACCTGAACTTCCGCAAAGGTGCTAGTATACGCCTGAAAGTAGGCCAGATAGCGTTTAGCGCGGTTAACTAAATTCGCCTGGTGCGCCAGTTGCTCGGCAATGGAACGATGCTGCTGCGCTTCATCGGCAAACGAGGCAACATTACAGAATGTGCAGCCACCACGCCCGATGGTACCGTCACGGTTAGGGCAGCTAAAACCGCCGTGCAGCGTCAGCTTATGCACCTTTTGCCCATAACGACGGGTGAGATCACCACCAAACATATTGACTAATTTCTGTAACTGCATAATCTGATAGACCGCGCCTTGAAAAGAGGCCAAAGCCTGCCATTTTTAGCTCAATTCGGCGATGACCTGGATCAATCGTCCCGGCCTGCTTTTATCAACTGCATAATCAATCAAAATTACCGAAGTTTCATGCATAATCACATAAATCACTTTTGCTTATCTTGTGTCAGATTTTTTTATCTCCTTATGGATTTTAGGCAAAAACAGTAGCATGAAACGTCATTACCAATTAAGGCAGTATAAAATGCTGGTTTTATCGTCAGTTCAAGGCAGGATAAGGGTTAACACGCCTTTATGACAGTCAGGAATTGACTGTTTCTCTAACGACTTCCCTTTTAGCCTTAAAGATAAAATTCATTTTAATTTCAGTCACTTAATAAAGAATTTTGCGCTAAAGCACATTTCTGTACCAATAAGCTTGCCATTTGACCTGTATCAGCTTTCCCGATAAGTTGGAAATCCGCTGGAAGCTTTCTGGATGAGCAGCCTGCTCATCATATTTATGCAGTAATTGAGATCCCCTCTTCACCGTATTAACCGATGCGAAAAGGACAACAAGGGGGCGAATGCGAGGCGCGCGTATGACACGCAACCCCCGTCGCCACGCTCTTTCTGTGCCCGTGCGCAGCGGTTCGGAAGTGGGGTTCCCGCAGAGCCTGGGGGAGGTTCACGATATGTTGTACGATAAATCCCTTGAGAGGGATAACTGTGGTTTCGGCCTGATCGCCCACATAGAAGGCGAACCTAGCCACAAGGTAGTGCGTACTGCAATACACGCACTGGCCCGCATGCAGCACCGTGGCGCGATTCTCGCCGATGGTAAAACCGGTGACGGTTGCGGCTTGCTGTTACAAAAACCGGATCGCTTTTTTCGCATCGTTGCGCAGGAGCGCGGCTGGCGTTTAGCAAAAAACTACGCTGTCGGGATGCTCTTCCTGAATAAAGATCCTGAACTCGCGGCTGCCGCACGCCGCATCGTTGAAGAAGAGCTGCAACGCGAAACCTTGTCGATTGTGGGCTGGCGTGATGTCCCCACTAACGAAGGCGTGCTGGGTGAAATCGCCCTCTCCTCTCTGCCCCGCATTGAGCAAATTTTCGTTAACGCTCCGGCAGGCTGGCGTCCGCGGGATATGGAGCGCCGTCTGTTTATCGCCCGCCGCCGCATTGAAAAGCGTCTCGAAGCCGACAAAGACTTCTACGTCTGTAGCCTGTCGAATCTGGTGAACATCTATAAAGGTCTGTGTATGCCGGCGGATCTGCCGCGCTTTTATCTGGATCTTGCGGACCTGCGTCTGGAATCGGCCATCTGCCTGTTCCACCAGCGCTTCTCCACTAACACCGTACCGCGCTGGCCGCTGGCGCAGCCGTTCCGCTACCTGGCGCATAACGGTGAAATCAACACCATCACCGGTAACCGCCAATGGGCGCGTGCGCGTACCTATAAATTCCAGACGCCGCTTATCCCTGATCTGCACGACGCCGCACCGTTCGTCAACGAAACCGGCTCTGACTCCAGTTCGATGGATAACATGCTGGAACTGCTGCTGGCAGGCGGGATGGATATCATCCGCGCCATGCGTCTGTTAGTGCCACCCGCCTGGCAGAACAACCCGGATATGGACCCGGAACTGCGTGCCTTCTTTGACTTTAACTCCATGCATATGGAGCCGTGGGATGGCCCGGCGGGCATCGTGATGTCCGACGGTCGTTTTGCCGCCTGTAACCTCGACCGTAACGGTCTGCGTCCGGCGCGCTACGTCATCACCAAAGATAAGCTCATCACCTGCGCCTCTGAAGTCGGTATCTGGGATTACCAGCCTGACGAAGTGGTCGAAAAAGGCCGCGTCGGGCCAGGCGAACTGATGGTTATCGACACCCGCAGTGGGCGTATTCTGCACTCGGCAGAAACCGATGACGATCTGAAAAGCCGCCATCCATATAAAGAGTGGATGGAGAAAAACGTCCGCCGACTGGTACCGTTTGAAGATCTGCCCGATGAAGAAGTGGGTAGCCGCGAACTGGACGACGACACGCTTGCCAGCTACCAGAAACAGTTTAACTACAGCGCGGAAGAGCTGGACTCCGTAATTCGCGTACTGGGCGAAAACGGTCAGGAAGCGGTCGGTTCGATGGGCGATGATACCCCATTCGCCGTGCTCTCCAGTCAGCCGCGCATTATTTACGACTACTTCCGCCAGCAGTTTGCCCAGGTGACTAACCCGCCAATCGACCCGCTGCGTGAAGCGCATGTTATGTCGCTCGCCACCAGTATCGGTCGTGAAATGAACGTCTTTTGCGAAGCAGAGGGCCAGGCGCACCGTTTAAGCTTTAAATCGCCGATTCTGCTCTACTCCGATTTCAAACAGCTCACGACGATGAAAGAGGAGCACTACCGCGCAGATACGCTGGATATCACCTTTGACGTCACTAAAACCACGCTCGAAGCGACAGTCAAAGAGCTGTGCGACAAAGCCGAAAAAATGGTACGTAGCGGCACCGTGCTGCTGGTGCTCTCCGACCGGAATATCGCTAAAGATCGCCTGCCGGTTCCAGCCCCGATGGCGGTTGGCGCGATCCAGACCCGTCTGGTCGATCAAAGCCTGCGTTGCGATGCCAACATCATCGTCGAAACCGCCAGCGCCCGCGATCCGCACCACTTCGCCGTGTTGCTGGGCTTCGGCGCGACGGCTATTTATCCATACCTTGCCTATGAAACGCTGGGCCGCCTGGTAGACACCCATGCGATTGCCAAAGATTATCGTACCGTGATGCTCAACTACCGTAACGGCATCAACAAAGGCTTGTACAAAATCATGTCCAAAATGGGCATCTCCACCATCGCCTCTTACCGCTGCTCGAAACTGTTTGAAGCGGTCGGTCTGCACGATGATGTAGTGGGCCTGTGCTTCCAGGGGACGGTCAGCCGCATTGGTGGGGCGAGCTTTGAAGACTTCCAGCAGGATCTGCTGAACCTGTCGAAACGTGCCTGGCTGGCGCGTAAGCCCATCAGCCAGGGCGGCCTGCTGAAATACGTCCACGGCGGCGAATACCACGCTTACAACCCGGACGTGGTGCGCACGCTGCAACAGGCGGTACAAAGCGGCGAGTACAGCGACTATCAGGAATACGCGAAGCTGGTTAATGAGCGTCCGGCAACCACGCTGCGCGATCTGCTGGCAATTACGCCGGGTGAAAACGCGGTCAACATTGCTGATGTTGAACCGGCAAGCGAACTGTTTAAACGCTTTGATACCGCCGCGATGTCTATCGGCGCGTTAAGCCCGGAAGCCCACGAGGCGCTGGCGGAAGCGATGAATAGCATCGGCGGTAACTCGAACTCCGGTGAAGGCGGCGAAGACCCGGCGCGCTATGGCACTAACAAAGTGTCGCGCATCAAGCAGGTGGCTTCTGGTCGCTTCGGCGTTACTCCGGCGTATCTGGTCAATGCCGACGTCATTCAGATTAAAGTCGCCCAGGGCGCGAAGCCGGGCGAAGGCGGTCAGTTGCCGGGTGACAAAGTCACTCCTTACATCGCCAAACTGCGCTATTCGGTGCCCGGAGTGACGCTGATCTCCCCGCCGCCGCACCACGATATCTACTCTATCGAGGACTTAGCGCAGCTCATTTTCGACCTCAAGCAGGTTAACCCGAAAGCGATGATCTCCGTGAAGCTGGTTTCCGAACCGGGCGTAGGCACCATCGCGACTGGTGTGGCAAAAGCTTATGCCGATTTAATCACCATCGCAGGCTATGACGGTGGCACCGGCGCAAGCCCGCTGTCGTCAGTGAAATACGCAGGTTGCCCGTGGGAGCTGGGGCTTGTTGAAACCCAGCAGGCGCTGGTTGCCAATGGTCTGCGTCATAAGATCCGTTTGCAGGTCGATGGCGGCCTGAAAACCGGTGTTGATATCATCAAAGCGGCGATTCTCGGCGCAGAAAGCTTCGGCTTCGGCACTGGCCCAATGGTCGCGCTCGGCTGTAAATATCTGCGTATTTGCCACCTGAACAACTGCGCAACGGGTGTGGCAACTCAGGATGACAAACTGCGTAAGAATCACTATCACGGCCTGCCGTTCAAGGTGACGAATTACTTTGAGTTTATCGCCCGTGAAACCCGCGAGCTGATGGCACAGCTGGGGGTAACGCGGCTGGTGGATCTGATTGGTCGCACCGACCTGCTGAAAGAGCTGGACGGTTTCACCGCCAAACAGCAGAAACTGGCGCTGTCGAAGCTGCTGGAGACCGCCGAACCGCATCTAGGTAAGGCACTCTACTGCACCGAAAACAACCCGCCGTTTGATAACGGCCTGCTGAACGCGCAGTTGCTGCAACAGGCGAAACCGTTTGTCGATGGACGCCAGAGCAAAACCTTCTGGTTCGATATCCGCAATACCGATCGCTCCGTGGGCGCGTCGCTTTCAGGCTATATCGCCCAGACGCACGGCGATCAGGGGCTGGCAGCCGATCCTATCAAAGCGTACTTCAACGGCACCGCAGGCCAGAGTTTCGGTGTATGGAACGCGGGCGGCGTGGAACTGTACCTGACCGGGGATGCCAACGACTATGTCGGTAAAGGCATGGCGGGCGGCTTAATCGCCATTCGTCCTCCGGTTGGTTCCGCCTTCCGCAGCCATGAAGCAAGTATTATCGGCAACACCTGCCTGTATGGCGCGACCGGTGGTCGTCTGTATGCCGCAGGCCGCGCGGGTGAACGTTTCGGCGTGCGGAACTCCGGTGCTATCACCGTGGTAGAAGGCATTGGCGACAACGGCTGTGAATATATGACGGGCGGTATTGTCTGTATTCTGGGTAAAACCGGCGTTAACTTCGGTGCGGGCATGACCGGCGGCTTCGCTTACGTTCTCGATGAAAGCGGTGATTTCCGCAAACGCGTTAACCCGGAACTGGTCGAGGTCTTAAACGTTGACGATCTGGCGATCCATGAAGAGCATCTGCGCGGTCTTATCACCGAGCATGTTCAGCATACTGGCTCTCAGCGCGGTGAAGAGATTCTGGCGAACTGGTCAACCTTCGCCACTAAATTTGCGCTGGTTAAACCGAAGTCCAGTGATGTAAAAGCACTGCTGGGTCACCGTAGTCGTAGCGCAGCAGAGTTGCGCGTGCAGGCGCAGTAAGGGGTAGCAACAATGAGTCAGAATGTTTATCAATTTATCGACCTGCAGCGCGTTGATCCGCCTAAGAAACCGCTGAAGATCCGCAAAATTGAGTTTGTTGAAATTTACGAGCCGTTTTCCGAAGGCCAGGCCAAAGCGCAGGCTGACCGCTGCCTGTCGTGCGGCAACCCATACTGCGAGTGGAAATGTCCGGTACACAACTACATCCCGAACTGGCTGAAGCTCGCCAACGAGGGGCGTATTTTTGAAGCGGCGGAACTGTCGCACCAGACCAACACCCTGCCGGAAGTTTGCGGACGAGTCTGCCCGCAAGACCGTCTGTGCGAAGGTTCCTGCACTCTGAACGATGAGTTTGGCGCGGTGACCATCGGCAACATTGAGCGTTATATCAATGATAAAGCGTTCGAAATGGGCTGGCGTCCGGATATGTCCGGCGTGAAGCAAACCGGTAAAAAAGTGGCGATTATCGGCGCAGGCCCGGCAGGTCTGGCGTGTGCGGATGTCCTGACGCGTAACGGCGTAAAAGCCGTTGTCTTCGACCGTCATCCAGAAATTGGCGGGCTGCTGACCTTCGGTATTCCGGCCTTCAAGCTGGAAAAAGAGGTAATGACGCGTCGCCGTGAAATCTTCACCGGCATGGGTATTGAATTCAAACTCAATACCGAAGTGGGCCGCGACGTGCAGCTGGACGATCTGCTGAGTGATTACGATGCCGTCTTCCTTGGCGTCGGGACTTATCAGTCAATGCGCGGCGGGCTGGAAAACGAAGACGCCGATGGCGTGTACGCAGCGCTGCCGTTCCTTATCGCCAACACCAAACAGTTAATGGGCTTTGGTGAAACCCGCGACGAACCGTTCGTCAGCATGGAAGGCAAACGCGTGGTGGTCCTTGGCGGTGGCGACACTGCGATGGACTGCGTGCGTACGTCCGTGCGCCAGGGAGCGAAGCACGTTACCTGTGCCTATCGTCGTGATGAAGAGAACATGCCGGGTTCCCGCCGCGAAGTGAAAAACGCGCGGGAAGAAGGCGTAGAGTTCAAATTCAACGTCCAGCCACTGGGGATTGAAGTGAACGGTAACGGCAAAGTCAGCGGCGTAAAAATGGTACGTACCGAAATGGGCGAACCGGATGCCAAAGGCCGTCGCCGCGCGGAGATCGTTGCAGGTTCCGAACATATCGTTCCGGCAGATGCAGTGATCATGGCGTTTGGTTTCCGTCCACACAACATGGAATGGCTGGCAAAACACAGCGTCGAGCTGGATTCACAAGGCCGCATCATCGCCCCGGAAGGCAGCGACAACGCCTTCCAGACCAGCAACCCGAAAATCTTTGCTGGCGGCGATATCGTCCGTGGTTCCGATCTGGTGGTAACCGCTATTGCCGAAGGTCGTAAGGCGGCAGACGGTATTATGAACTGGCTGGAAGTTTAAGCTCTGTCCCAGCGCCGCCTCCTCAGAAAAGAGTCGGCGCTGAAATTCTCCTTTCTTTCTGGAAAGCGCCTCGCATAATCTGAAGAAAACCAATGTAATACGCTCATCTGGATTGTTACCGGTAGATGCCCGGCGTATAGCTGATTCCATTATTCAACGCAGCGCCATATAAAGGGACAGATAATGGAATCGCTCTCAGAGAGAACCTCAACAGGCTACCAGCAAATCCACGACGGTATTATTCACCTGGTCGATAGCGCCCGGACGGAAACGGTACGTAGCGTTAACGCGCTGATGACCGCGACATACTGGGAAATTGGCCGACGAATTGTCGAATTTGAACAAGGTGGCGAGGCAAGGGCTGCGTATGGTGCGCAGCTAATCAAGCGACTATCAAAGGATTTAAGTCTAAGGTATAAGCGTGGGTTCTCTGCAAAAAACTTACGCCAAATGAGGCTTTTTTACCTCTTTTTTCAACATGTTGAAATTCGCCAGACAGTGTCTGGCGAATTAACACCATTGGGAATTCCGCAGACACCATCTGCAGAATTCCCATCGGCAAAGATTTGGCAGACGCTGTCTGCCAAATTGAGAGGCTGTTTGATATTTCCACAGCTTTTGTATTGCATCTCCTATTTTCGGTTTGTATATTCATGCAAATAAACGAAGGAAAGTTGCCATGATTTACATTGAACAGCTTGAATTAATCCATAAAAGTGGTGATGTGTTGTATCCAGTAAAAATAACCAGAAAATCATCAGGAAAAACTGCCTTCCATCTTGTTCCATTCGGCTTAAATAAGACTCACGACCTTCTAGAGGTGGAAGATGCTTCAGAAGCAATTCGGCTGGTGATTGATGAACGTCATTCCATTCGCTGCAGTACACTTACAGCAACTATTACGAATAAAAAGGGCAAGCGAATTAAGCGGACAGGTATATACAGTATCAAGGGTGTTAACATAAAAGAATACAACGTCAGGTAATGGCACAGAGCGGTCCGTCAGTTCAGGTTTGGCTCTGTGCCAAAGATGGGTCAGGTCACACCTGATCTAATAAATTTAAGCCATTAAATCAGCCTTAACCTTCACCACCACCTTTTTAATCTCACCCGGCTCGCCGACAACGCATCCTGGTTTATGCGGTTCACTTGGCATAAACACGGCGAACATTCCCGGTTTTAAGATGATGGCTTGCTCGTTATCAATGGTGCTGCAAAGCTGATAATCATCCTCATGGTGGAACTCTTCACACTGGCGCGCAGTGCCTGCCATGCCAAACAGAATCCGTTCCTCACCGTTTAATAACAGCTGGATATCAATGTATTGCTCGTGCAATTCCGCTTTTTTCTCGACGGGCGATTGAGTGTTAAACGTCATGACATTCATAAAGATATTGTCGCCCTGTAATTCGTAACGACCCGGCGCTTTTTCTTGCGGTCTGGCAGCTAATGCCAGCGTTAACGCGTCCTGTAACGCAGGATGTAACCCAGCAGACGGTAATGACTGTACTTCACCCATCATCATAATTTTTCTCCCTGGGCCAACAGCGCAGCCCCAAGTAAACCTGCATCGTGGCGGTAGTGCGCCGCCAGTAAATCAACATGAAATGCCGCTGGCTCCTGCGCCAGATACGTTTTCACCAACGCCAGATACCCTTCTGCCAGACCAACGCTGCCACCGACCACCACGCACTGGCAATCAGTTGTGGCTTTAATATCAGCGATCAGCCTTGCCAGCACATGTGCGGAGCGGTGAATCAGTTGCTGCGCCTGCTCGTCGCCCTGCCCGGCGCGTGTGAAAATAGTTCTCGCATCCGCGCCCATGAGTTCACCTTGCGCTGCCGCTGCAATACCGCGACCAGAAGCAATCGCTTCCACGCAACCTGTGCGTCCACAGCCGCAGACTGGGCCGTGTGGATCGGCAAGCGTATGCCCGATGTGCCCCGCCAGACCGCTAGGGCCGGTAAGCAGTTTACCGCCGCTCACTACACCGCCGCCGACGCCAGTGGAAACGGTGATAAACACCATATCGGTTATATCGCCTTCCAGCGCCTGATACTCTGCCCATGCTGCGGCCTGCGCGTCGTTAATGGCAATGGTCGGCAAATTGGAAAGTTGTTCCAGCGTTTTGACTAACGGAAAGTGTAGCAATCCACCAAGATTATGCGGATTCAGCGCCAGCAAGCTGCCGTCGCGAATAATTCCGGTTGAAGCGATGGCAACCTGCTGCGCATGAGCTTGCAACGGGGCGACTAACGCGGCTAAGGCATCACGCAACGCCTGCGGAGTCTGGCTGGCTGGTGTCGGAAGTTCTCGGCGATCGCGGATCTGCCCGTCAGCGCCAATCAGCGCGGCGGCAAGTTTAGTACCGCCGATATCAATCGCCAACGTGGTCATAGCACCGCCTTTTTCATCGCTGTGTTGTACCACTGACAAATGTGTTCAAGACGCGTAATGGCAGAACCGACCGTCACCGCCCACGCGCCGTGGCGCATCGCATCTGCCGCCTGAGCAGGCGTGTTGTAACGCCCTTCGGCAATCACCCGACATCCGGCGTCGCTCAACGTTTTCACCAGCGCCAGATCCGGCTCTTCTGGCGTTTCAGGCGTGGTATAGCCAGAAAGCGTAGTGCCAATAATTTCGGCTCCCAGCTTTTGGCATGCCAGGCCGTCTTCCGGCGTTGAGCAGTCGGTCATCGCCAGTAAACCGTGATGGTGAATACGTGCCAGCAGCGTTTCAACAGGCACCGGACGCGGGCGGTCGGTGCCGTCAATGGCGATAATGTCCGCGCCCGCCTGCGCCAGCGCATCAACATCTTCAATATAGGCCGTGATGCGTACCGGAGAATCCTCCAGATCGCGTTTCACAATTCCAATAATCGGCACGCTCACCACCGCACGCGTGGCTTGCAGATTTGCCACACCTTCAATGCGAATGGCAACCGCGCCCGCCTGTTCTGCCGCTAATGCCATGGCAGCGACGATTTCGGGTTTATCGAGCGGGCTGTCCGGAACCGGCTGGCAGGAGACAATCAGGCCACCGTTAGCAGCGATTTTTTGATCCAGTTGTGCAAGTAACGACATACATCTTCCCTTAGCGAAAGGCCCGGTACAGAGACCGGGCAACAGGATTAACTTTTGGTTTTGACTAAATCGTTTTTGGCGCTGCCAAATGGCACGGCACCGCTAAATGGTTTGCCGTCGATAGCGTCATGAGTACGCAATGCTTCCGGGCGCAGCCAACGCTGAACGCGGGAAGGCATATCCAGACCAATCAGCAGGATCACCACAAATGTCAGACTGAACGATAGCGATGCCAGCGCAGTACCCAGATCCAGACGTTGAGCGATCAACGCGCCGATGATTGGGGCCAGTGCGCCGCCCAATGCGCCAACGTTGTAGGTAAAGCCCAAGCCCGCTGCACGCTGGTCGGTATCGAAATAACCGCCAATCAGTTTCGGTAAGATCCCGGCGATCCCTTGTCCAAGCATTTGCTGGAAGAACAGTAACAGACCGAGCACCCAGACGTTTGCGCCGCCAATCGCAAATACCGGAATAATCAACAGCTGCGAGGCCAACAGGCTACAAACGTAGGCTTTGCGGGTTCCCAGCCAGTCACCGAGGAAGCCGCCGACACAGCACCCCACCGCAGCCCCAAAGCCGCTAAAGAACAGCACATTGGCGACAGTATGCGGGTTATAAGCCAGATCGGTTTTCAGATACGTTGGCAGCAGCGCCTGAATCGGCCATGAGTAGAGGAAAGCAAACAACACGACCACCATCAGCATTACGCCCGTTGGCCAGCGTTTACCCGTACTTTGCACCATAAAGCTGATAAAGATTGCGGCGCATAACAGCCCAAGAACAGCGACGATCGCGGCATTTTGCAGGTTACCGGCGAAGCAAAACCACAGCGCAGTAGCCGCCGCCAGTGTCATTACGATATTGGCAATGCGATGTTCACCACGGTAGAGAATATCTACCATCGTGCGTACTGGTGCTTTACCTGCATGTTTCTCTTTCCAGTCTTCCGCTTCCGGGATGTTTTTACGCAGCCAGAGAGCAAAGATGATAGGCAAAATGCCGATAAAGAACAGCGCACGCCAGCCCCAGACCGGAACCACCAGGCTATAGACCTGAGCGGCAACGACGGCCCCCACAGAGAAGCCTGAAATCAGAAAACCACTGGCTTTGTTACGCAGATGTTTTGGCCAGCTTTCAATGACATAGGTGGCGCTGGAACCGTATTCACCCGCCATCCCCATGCCGATGACCAGACGCGCGATAAACATGGTGATGTAGCCTGGCGCAAAGCCGCAGGCCAGCGTCCCGGCCGAGAAGAGAACGATGCTGGTGACCATTGCCAGACGACGCCCGTAGCGGTCACCCATAGCGCCGAGCATCAGGCCGCCGAACCAGCGAGAGATAAAGGCTGCGGAGATCAGACTTGCCGCCTGCACCGTCGTCAGCCCGAATTCGCCCTGTACTTCGGTGAGTACCAGGGCGATTAAAACGAAATCAAAACCGTCAAGCAGATATCCCAACCAGGCAGCGGAAAATGCGCGCCATTGTGCACGGTTGAGATGGCGATACCACGGGATATTCTGGGTTGTAGTACTCATTGTGAGTCTCCCGCGGTGGGCGATGCCCACACGCTTTGGTATAAAAATTGTAGGGTACAGATGCGTTTATTTCCCCTCACCCGGTAGGGGCGAGCGAGGGGAAACAACTCACCCGCGCTCTTGCATCAACTGCTGGGCCAGCGCCTTCAGTTCTGGCAGATATTTTTCATCTACCGGTCCAAACGGTTTGCGGCACAGCGGCACAGAAACGACATCCATATAATGGAGGACAGTTTTCAGGCCGCGGAATACGCCCGTTTTGATCAGTAAATCAATGACTTTATTGCATTCAGTTTGCAGTTTCTGCGCGGTCTGGATATCGCCTTCTTTCAGCGCCTTAACGATCCCCTGATAGCGCCAGCCCATGATGTTGTAGGTACTACCGATACCACCATCAGCGCCCGCCAGCAGACCAGAGGCGAAGATTTCGTCGTAACCGTTATAGAGCACAAGATCAGGATGTTCACGACGGATCTGCTCCATCTGATAGAGATCGCCAGAGGTCTGTTTCAGCGCACCTACGCCAGGCAATGTAACAAGTGTGTTGATCTGATCCAGGGTCAGTTTTACCCCACTCAGGGCTGGAATGTTGTACACCACCATCGGCAAACCATCCGCCGAATCAATAATTGCCCGATAGTGATCGCAGTGTTCTTCAAAGCTGAAAGGATAGTAGAACGGCGTGACGGCGGAGACGGCATCGAAGCCATAACGTTTAGCCGATGCCGCAAGTTGTTGGCTTTCGGCGGTGCTGACGCAACCGACGTGGGCGATGAGTTTAATCTTACCTTTCGCCTCTTCGGCGACGATTTCCAGTACCTGTTCACGCTCGGAAAGGCTTTGTACAAAGGCCTCGCCGGTCGAACCACCCACGTATAAACCGTCGATGCCCTGCTGAATATTGAACTGAACCAGGCGACGCAGACTCGCTTTATCCAGCGCTTGTTGTTGGTCAAAAGGAGTCAGGAGTGCAGCCATTACGCCACGTAAATTCGTTGCCATAAATACCTCTGAAGTGATGCTTGTCTGATAAACGATATACCTTTATACCTGTTATACCAGATCAATTAAGCAACACCCCATACAGAAAGCTTATAATGCGATCTGCTTCACTAAAGTGGCATTATTTCTTTTTGTTGGTGGTCTGACCGAAAGCGTGCCAGGTAGCAGAGACGCTGTTGAGATGCGATTGCAACGCACGATCGGCTTCGTCAGGATCATGACGGCGGATCGCATCAACGATCGCAATATGCTGTTGATAACTAACGTTGTTATGTTCGTGTAGTGCCTGATCGGTAACCGTTGGGCGTGCGGCAATAAGCCAGTCGAGCAGGGCAACGTGGATCGCCATGAAGATTGGGTTACCGGGGATCTCCGCCAGCACGCGGTGGAAATCAACGTCTGAACGAATGAATGCCGCGTTGTTATCCAGCGACTGACTGTTGATTTCCAGTGCTTTTGCCAGCAAATCGATTTGCTCATCGGTGGCATGTTCAGCCGCATAGCGCACCAGACTGGATTCAAAGAACAGACGTAATTGTTCGAAATGGGCAATCCCACCGGGATGAGAAAGGAAATCTTTCGCCATGCCGGAAAGCTCACCGATGATAGTGTCCGCAGAAGGACGCGAGACGCGAGCGCGTTCGCCGTTGTTTATTTGCACCAGACCTTTGCGTTTTAACGCTGCCAGCGCTTCACGCACCGAAGGACGCCCGACGTTAAAGAACGCCATCAGTTCGCGTTCAGACGGTAATTGTTCACCTTCGCCAAATTCACGACGGCGGATCATCTGTTCCAGCTCTTCTTCCACCATTTCGGAGAGTTTTTTACGCGCCAGCGGGCGGCTACGCAAGTTGCGACCAATTGCAGGTGAAGAATCTTCGGTTTGCGAATCAAATGCGTTCATAAGGCCCATTCTGTAAGGTCAGTGTGATTAACATCATCAGTGACATCCTATCACAGGATTGAAAGTAGGGGAAAATGGCAGGTTTTTCTCTTTGTGCCTCATCATTACCATAATTAACGGAATAATTAACTATTGCGAAAAATTAATGTGACGCAGATAAAAACATCCCGTTTGAATTATTTATAAGACTATTCACGAGCATTATGAATATTATGAATGCGTTCTTGCAAAATAATCATAAGCGCATATTTTTTAATGAAAAATTACCTCACTTACAATTAAAAACACGACATCCGCACCATAAATAGACTTGCAAAAAATATAACATCATTGTTTTCAATCTGCCGTTTATGGGATTGACCGTTTTCTTTTGACACGGAGTTCAACAATGTTCGGCATAATTATATCTGTCATCGTATTAATTACGATGGGCTATTTGATCCTGAAAAACTACAAACCTCAGGTGGTGCTGGCTGCCGCAGGTATCTTCCTGATGATGTGCGGTGTCTGGTTAGGGTTCGGTGGTGTACTCGATCCCGCCAAAAGCAGCGGCTACTTGATCGTCGATATTTATAATGAAATCCTGCGCATGCTGTCCAACCGCATTGCCGGATTGGGGCTATCGATTATGGCGGTGGGCGGTATGCCCGCTACATGGAGCGCATAGGGGCCAGTCGCGCGATGGTGAGCTTGTTAAGCCGCCCGTTAAAACTCATTCGCTCACCGTATATTATTCTGTCGGCAACTTACGTCATCGGTCAAATCATGGCGCAGTTTATTACCAGCGCCTCCGGTCTGGGTATGTTGCTGATGGTCACCTTATTTCCGACACTGGTGAGTCTGGGAGTAAGTCGTCTCTCTGCGGTGGCGGTTATCGCAACCACAATGTCCATTGAGTGGGGAATTCTGGAAACGAACTCCATTTTTGCAGCCCAGGTCGCGGGAATGAAAATTGCCACTTACTTCTTCCACTACCAGCTTCCGGTCGCCTCTTACGTCATTATCTCGGTGGCGATCTCCCACTTTTTCGTGCAACGCGCTTTTGACAAAAAAGATAAAAATATCAATCACGAACAAGCAGAGCAAAAAGCTCTCGATAATGTCCCGCCGCTCTATTACGCCATTTTACCTGTGATGCCGTTAATCCTGATGCTCGGCTCGCTGTTCCTCGCCCACGTCGGGCTGATGCAGTCAGAACTGCATCTGGTGGTGGTGATGTTACTGAGTTTGACGGTGACGATGTTTGTTGAGTTCTTCCGCAAGCATAACTTGCGCGAAACAATGGACGATGTGCAGGCGTTTTTTGACGGCATGGGTACGCAGTTTGCCAACGTGGTAACGCTGGTGGTCGCGGGTGAAATATTTGCGAAAGGCTTAACGACGATTGGCACTGTCGATGCGGTTATCAGGGGTGCGGAGCATTCTGGTCTGGGCGGTATTGGCGTGATGATTATTATGGCGCTGGTCATTGCCATTTGTGCCATTGTGATGGGCTCTGGCAATGCGCCGTTTATGTCATTTGCCAGTCTTATTCCGAATATCGCAGCCGGACTACATGTACCAGCGGTTGTAATGATTATGCCGATGCATTTTGCCACGACGCTAGCGCGCGCGGTTTCGCCGATTACTGCGGTGGTGGTCGTTACGTCAGGAATTGCAGGCGTTTCGCCTTTTGCGGTGGTGAAGCGAACAGCGATCCCCATGGCAGTCGGTTTCGTGGTGAATATGATTGCCACAATCACGCTATTTTATTAAGCCATTAAAAGACAAAACAGGCCACCAGGGCCTGTTTTTGTATTACTTCACAACGCGTAATGTCGGTCGACCACCGCGTGGTGGCTGCGGAGGTTCATCGTCAGGATGAGTGTCATCATCGTGATCTGGCTTGTCGCCATCAATAACCGACATAACGGTTTCGTTGTCTGCCGATGCCTCTTCATCATTCATGATGCTGGTATCTTCATCGTAGGCAGCTTCAGGCTCAAACATTGTGCCTGCGCCATTTTCACGGGCGTAGATAGCCAGCACGGCAGCCAGCGGCACAGAAACCTGACGCGGAATGCCGCCAAAGCGCGCGTTAAAGCGCACCTCATCATTCGCCAGTTCCAGATTGCCGACAGCACGCGGCGCAATGTTGAGTACGATTTGCCCGTCACGCGCATATTCCATAGGAACCTGCACGCCAGGGAGCGTCACATCCACCACCAGGTGCGGCGTGAGCTGGTTATCCAGCAACCACTCATAGAATGCACGCAGCAGATAGGGACGACGTGGTGTTAGCTGTGACAAATCCATACAGATTAACTCCGGCCCAGACGCATTTCACGTTCTGCTTCAGTTAAAGAAGCAAGGAAAGAGTCACGCTCAAAGACGCGGGTCATATAGCCTTTCAGCTCTTTCGCACCCGGGCCGCTGAACTCGATGCCCAGTTGCGGCAGACGCCACAGCAGCGGAGCAAGATAGCAATCGACCAGGCTGAACTCATCGCTCAGGAAGTACGGCTTCTGACCGAAGACCGGCGCAATCGCCAGCAGTTCTTCGCGCAGTTGCTTACGTGCGGCATCTGCTTCAGAAGCTGAACCGTTGATGATGGTGTTCATCAGCGTGTACCAGTCTTTTTCGATGCGATGCATGTACAGACGGCTTTCACCGCGAGCTACCGGGTAAACAGGCATCAGTGGCGGATGCGGGAAACGCTCATCCAGATATTCCATAATGATGCGAGATTCCCACAGGGTCAGCTCACGATCCACCAGGGTCGGAACGCTCTGATTCGGGTTGAGGTCAATCAGATCCTGAGGCGGATTGTCCTTTTCCACGTGTTCGATCTCGAAACTTACACCTTTCTCAGCCAGCACAATGCGGACCTGATGGCTATAGATGTCAGTAGGACCGGAAAACAGCGTCATTACCGAACGTTTGTTGGCAGCGACAGCCATGAAAACCTCCAGGTATAGTCAGAATTTTTACTGCTACCAGCCACCAGGTGGCCAGTCAGAAGTTGTGTTACCCAGTAAGGAACGACTCTCTTTGTTCGAAAATCAAACAAAAAATGAGCAATACCCGACATTTGGGCAGAAAATTGGATGATAGTTTACCAGATTTTGCGACCTTTGTGGTGAGTCGATGCCGGAAATGGGGAAAAAGAGATGCGCTTTAGTCTGAAATAGTTGACTTAGTCCCTTATTGGCGATGTGGTTTTTGTTTTACCTGTCTGTCAGGTGGCAGCAAAAAGCAACTTTCCAGTTTTTACGCTGATTCAGATTTTAGCTATAAAAAAACCCGCCGAAGCGGGTTTTTTCGAAAATTGTTTTCTGCCGGAGCAGAAGCCAATTAACGTTTGGAGAACTGCGGACGACGACGTGCTTTACGCAGACCGACTTTCTTACGTTCAACCTGACGAGCGTCACGAGTAACGAAGCCAGCTTTACGCAGTTCAGAACGCAGGGACTCGTCGTATTCCATCAGAGCGCGGGTGATACCGTGACGGATCGCACCAGCCTGACCAGAGATACCACCACCTTTAACGGTGATGTACAGGTCCAGTTTCTCAACCATGTCGACCAGTTCCAGCGGCTGACGAACTACCATGCGGGCAGTTTCACGACCGAAGTACTGTTCCAGAGAACGTTGGTTGATTACGATTTTACCGTTGCCCGGTTTGATGAAAACGCGAGCTGCGGAACTTTTGCGGCGACCAGTGCCGTAGTATTGATTTTCAGCCATTGCCTATAATCCCGATTAGATGTCAAGAACTTGCGGTTGCTGTGCCGCGTGGTTGTGCTCGTTACCCGCGTAAACTTTCAGTTTACGGAACATAGCACGACCCAGCGGGCCTTTTGGCAACATGCCTTTAACCGCGATTTCAATCACACGCTCAGGACGGCGAGCAATCATCTCTTCAAAGGTCGCTTGTTTGATACCACCGATGTGGCCGGTGTGGTGATAGTACACTTTGTCAGTACACTTGTTGCCGGTTACAGCAACTTTGTCAGCGTTCAGAACGATGATGTAATCACCGGTATCTACGTGCGGAGTGTATTCCGCTTTGTGCTTACCGCGCAGGCGACGAGCCAGTTCAGTAGCCAGACGGCCCAGAGTTTTACCGGTCGCGTCAACAACATACCAGTCGCGTTTTACGGTTTCTGGTTTAGCTGTAAAAGTTTTCATTAAAAGCTTACCCAATAAATAGTTACACGTTGGTGAACACCCAAACGTCTTCAATTGTTGAGGTTCACACGACAAAGTCCGGCAAACCTACCCCTTCGAATAGCCTATGCCAGCACACAAAAAGTTTTGGGAAAAAACTTTCTTGTAACGTGGGGTCGCAGGATTATAGAGAAGTCGGGGTCAAAGATCGACCCCTTTTTGTGATTTGTGACAGGTTTTAACCCGCCAAATGCTCGCGCTTCAGATACTCTTCGCTTTGCATCTCTTGCAGACGTGACAGGCAACGCTGGAACTCAAACTTCAGCCGATCGCCCTGATAAATTTCATACAGCGGCACTTCTGCACTCACCACTAATTTGACATGGCGCTCGTAAAACTCATCCACCAGCGCAATAAAGCGCCGCGCTTCGCTCTCCATCAACCGCGTCATAACTGGTACATCAAACAACATGACCGTATGAAAGAGGCGTGAGAGCGCAATATAGTCATGCTGGCTGCGGGCATCGACACACAAGGTGGTAAAAGAGACAGCAAGCGTCTGATTCTCAGCGCCCATTGTCGCCAGCGGTCGATGGTTGATTTCTAACGTCGGTGAATTTTCGCGTTTCGCTCCCGCCAGCGCCAACCATAGTTTATCCATTTGTGCCCGGGTTTCATCGTGGAGTGGCGAAAGCCACAGATGCGCCTGAGTGAGTGTACGCAGTCGATAATCAACACCAGCGTCCACGTTCATTACATCACAATGCTGTTTAATGGCATCGATTGCAGGCAGAAAACGCGCACGTTGCAAGCCATTTCGATAAAGTTCGTCCGGCGGAATATTTGACGTCGCTACCAGGGTAATACCGCGGGCGAACAGGGCTTTCATCAGACCGCCAAGTAGCATGGCGTCGGTAATATCAGAAACAAAAAATTCGTCAAAACAGAGCACGTCAGTTTCGGCTTTAAAGCGATCGGCAATAATTTCCAGCGGATCGGTCTGCCCCTGTAAGGCAGTTAGCTCTTCGTGCACCCGCAGCATAAAACGGTGAAAGTGCAGGCGCTGTTTCCGCTCTCCCGGCAGGCTTTGATAGAAAAGGTCCATCAGCCAGGTTTTCCCGCGTCCTACACCGCCCCACATATATAAGCCACGCACTGGCGTATGCTTTGTGTCTTCGCGTTTACCCCACAGCTTACCGACCCGCGCCATTAGCCCACTCGTCCTGGGGGCTGGTGGCCTGCTATTGATGAGTTCTTGATAAATAATTTCCAGGCGGCTGACGGCCTCTTTTTGAACGTCGTCGGGTTGATGGCTGCCTTCATTGAGCGCCTTCAGGTATTGCGATGTTGGGGTAACGCTTTGCATGATCTTATTATTATTCCTTGAATAATCGGTGCGCCGTTGTTCACGGTTGACGAAAAAAAGGCCGTTCTACACTACGCGATATGCAGTCGGGATTCCACTTCTGTGGAATTAACGGTTATAGTGGCATAATCAGCCGCAGGCATGGAGCCTGAAGCCAACACCCTACGGAAACAAAAGACAACGGGAGATGTTCATGACCTGGGAATATGCGCTAATTGGGTTAGTCGTCGGCATCATTATTGGTGCTGTGGCCATGCGTTTTGGTAATCGTAAACTACGCCAGCAACAGGCGTTGCAGTACGAACTGGAAAAGAATAAAGCTGAACTGGACGAGTATCGCGAAGAGCTGGTTAGCCACTTTGCCCGCAGCGCGGAATTACTGGATACCATGGCGCACGACTATCGCCAGCTGTATCAGCACATGGCGAAAAGCTCCAGCAGCCTGCTGCCGGAACTGTCTGCTGAAGCAAACCCGTTCCGTAATCGTCTGGCAGAGTCTGAAGCCAGCAACGATCAGGCACCGGTGCAGATGCCTCGCGACTATTCTGAAGGTGCATCCGGCCTGCTGCGTACTGGCGCGAAGCGCGACTAATTTATTTTTCGGGCGCAGCCATTGCGCCCTCCTCTTCTCTCCCTCCCCGACTATCATTTAATCTGGTGTCTCATTGTTAGCCGTCTGAAAATTCAATAACATCAAACTGTTTTGAATCTCTTTTCTTATCATTCAGGTACGAGAGCAGGAATAATGAAAAAACAAACCCAGCTGTTGAGTGCATTAGCGTTAAGTGTCGGGTTAACTCTCTCGGCGTCATTTCAGGCCGTCGCGTCGATTCCAGGCCAGGTTGCCGATCAGGCCCCTCTCCCCAGTCTGGCTCCAATGCTGGAAAAAGTGCTTCCGGCAGTGGTGAGCGTACGGGTGGAAGGAACGGCCAGTCAGGGACAGAAAATCCCGGAAGAATTCAAAAAGTTTTTTGGTGATGATTTACCGGATCAACCTGCACAACCCTTCGAAGGTTTAGGTTCCGGTGTCATCATCAACGCCAGTAAAGGCTATGTGCTGACCAACAACCATGTGATTAATCAGGCACAGAAAATCAGTATTCAGCTCAATGATGGGCGCGAGTTTGATGCCAAACTGATTGGTAGCGATGACCAGAGCGATATCGCCCTGTTACAAATTCAAAACCCGAGCAAATTAACGCAAATCGCTATTGCCGACTCCGATAAATTGCGCGTCGGTGATTTTGCCGTAGCGGTCGGTAACCCATTTGGCCTTGGGCAAACCGCCACCTCTGGCATTGTTTCCGCATTAGGCCGCAGCGGGTTGAATCTTGAAGGTCTGGAAAACTTTATCCAGACAGATGCTTCCATTAACCGCGGTAACTCCGGCGGTGCACTATTAAACCTTAACGGTGAGTTAATTGGCATCAACACTGCAATCCTTGCGCCTGGCGGCGGGAGCGTCGGGATTGGATTTGCCATCCCCAGTAATATGGCGCGAACACTGGCGCAGCAGCTTATCGACTTTGGTGAAATCAAACGCGGTTTGTTAGGCATCAAAGGCACCGAGATGAGTGCCGATATCGCCAAAGCCTTCAACCTTGACGTGCAGCGTGGCGCGTTTGTCAGCGAAGTGTTGCCAGGTTCTGGCTCGGCAAAAGCGGGCGTCAAAGCGGGCGATATTATTACCAGCCTCAACGGCAAACCGCTGAATAGCTTTGCTGAGTTGCGCTCTCGTATCGCGACTACAGAGCCGGGCACGAAAGTGAAGCTTGGCCTGCTGCGTAACGGCAAACCACTGGAAGTAGAAGTGACGCTTGATACCAGCACCTCTTCGTCGGCCAGCGCTGAAATGATCACGCCAGCGCTGGAAGGTGCAACGTTGAGCGATGGTCAGCTAAAAGATGGCGGCAAAGGTATTAAGATCGATGAAGTTGTCAAAGGAAGCCCAGCTGTTCAGGCAGGCTTGCAAAAAGACGATGTGATCATTGGCGTCAACCGCGATCGGGTGAACTCGATTGCTGAAATGCGTAAAGTGCTGGCGGCAAAACCGGCCATCATCGCCCTGCAAATTGTACGCGGCAATGAAAGCATCTATCTGCTGATGCGTTAATGTCGTAAACCGGGCATCAGGCTTACGTGTGATGTCCGGTTAACTCGTGGTATGCTGCTGCCGTTCCCTTTTTTAATGACGCCTCCATCATGTTTGTGAAGCTCTTACGTTCCGTTGCGATTGGATTAATTGTCGGCGCTATTCTGCTGGTTGCCATGCCTTCGCTGCGCAGCCTTAACCCGCTTTCCACTCCGCAATTTGACAGTACCGATGAGACGCCTGCCAGCTATAATCTGGCGGTTCGCCGCGCCGCGCCAGCGGTGGTTAACGTTTACAACCGTGGTGTGAACACCAACTCTCACAACCAGCTTGAGATCCGCACCCTGGGATCCGGTGTAATCATGGATCAACGCGGTTATATCATCACCAATAAACACGTCATCAACGACGCCGATCAGATCATCGTCGCCTTACAGGATGGACGTGTATTTGAAGCATTGCTGGTGGGATCTGACTCTCTAACCGATCTGGCGGTACTTAAAATTAATGCCACTGGCGGTTTACCTACCATTCCAATTAATGCACGTCGCGTACCGCACATTGGCGACGTAGTACTGGCGATCGGTAACCCGTACAACCTCGGGCAGACCATTACCCAAGGGATTATTAGTGCCACGGGTCGAATCGGTCTGAACCCTACCGGGCGGCAAAACTTCCTACAAACCGATGCTTCCATTAACCACGGTAACTCTGGTGGCGCGCTGGTGAACTCGCTGGGAGAACTGATGGGCATTAACACGCTGTCGTTTGATAAGAGTAACGATGGCGAAACGCCGGAAGGTATCGGCTTTGCGATTCCTTTCCAGTTAGCAACCAAAATTATGGATAAGCTGATCCGCGATGGGCGCGTGATCCGCGGCTACATTGGCATTGGTGGACGTGAGATCGCACCACTGCACGCGCAGAGCGGTGGTATAGATCAACTGCAAGGGATCGTGGTTAATGAAGTGTCACCTGACGGCCCGGCGGCGAATGCGGGTATTCAGGTCAACGATCTGATTATTTCGGTGGATAACAAACCGGCCATCTCTGCTCTGGAGACGATGGATCAGGTGGCAGAAATTCGCCCTGGTTCGGTGATCCCGGTTGTAGTGATGCGTGATGATAAGCAGTTAACGCTGCAGGTCACCATTCAGGAATATCCGGCAACCAATTAAGTCGAGTGCTCAAAACAAAAAACCGGAGTCTGTGCTCCGGTTTTTTATTATTCGCTAATCAATTACTTATTAACGAACTCTTCGCCCAGGGCGATATCTTTCTTGAGCGTATCCAGCATACCTTCCAGCGCGTTCTGTTCAAATGCGCTCAGGGTACCGATAGATTTACGCTCTTCCACGCCGTTTTTACCCAGCAGCAGCGGTTGAGAGAAGAAACGGGCGTACTGACCGTCGCCTTCAACGTAGGCACATTCGACAACGCCTTGTTCGCCCTGCAGTGCACGAACCAGAGACAGACCAAAACGTGCAGCTGCCTGGCCCATAGACAGGGTTGCAGACCCGCCACCGGCTTTCGCTTCAACCACCTCAGTACCCGCGTTCTGGATACGTTTGGTCAGATCAGCCACTTCCTGCTCGGTAAAACTAACGCCAGGAACCTGTGACAGCAGCGGCAGAATGGTAACACCAGAGTGACCGCCAATAACCGGCACTTCAACTTCGCCTGGCTGTTTGCCTTTCAGTTCCGCAACAAAGGTGTTGGAACGAATGATATCCAGCGTGGTAACGCCGAACAGTTTGTTTTTGTCATAAACACCGGCTTTTTTCAGCACTTCAGCAGCAATTGCAACTGTGGTGTTAACCGGGTTAGTGATAATACCAATGCACGCTTTCGGGCAGGTTTTCGCAACTTGCTGTACCAGGTTTTTCACGATGCCGGCGTTAACGTTAAACAGGTCGGAACGATCCATACCCGGTTTACGCGCTACACCTGCAGAGATAAGAACGACATCTGCGCCTTCCAGCGCCGGAGTCGCATCTTCACCAGAAAAACCTTTGATTTTCACAGCAGTAGGGATATGGCTCAGATCGACAGCCACACCGGGAGTCACTGGAGCGATATCATACAGAGAGAGTTCTGAACCTGAAGGCAGTTGGGTTTTTAACAGTAGTGCAAGCGCCTGGCCAATACCGCCAGCAGCGCCGAGGACTGCGACTTTCATCCTAAACTCCTTATTATATTGATAAACTAAGATATGTTGCTCCGCTGCCGCGACCTTAATCCACAAAATTGCCGTTTACAATGACCACATATCAAGAATGTGTAGTCACGCAAGTTTAGCGTTTATGCATTTAATTGCCGTAATCAGGAACCTAACTTACGTAATTAACAGTCGCTTATGCATTAGCGCAACATTCCAACAGGTGGTGACAATATACCCTACCGTTCAGCCAAAACAACATCAATTTGATAACAATTAATTTACTTTTAAGCAGAATTTGCATGCCGTGACGCAGGCATGTTTCTCAATAACGAAATTTGATAAAATCCCGCTCTTTCATAACATTATTTCAGCCTTCTTCAGGGCTGACTGTTTGCATAAAAATTCATCTGTATGCACAATAATGTTGTATCAACCACCATATCGGGTGACTTATGCGAAGCTCGGCTAAGCAAGAAGAACTAGTTAAAGCATTTAAAGCATTACTTAAAGAAGAGAAATTTAGCTCCCAGGGCGAAATCGTCGCCGCGTTGCAGGAGCAAGGCTTTGACAATATTAATCAGTCTAAAGTCTCGCGGATGTTGACCAAGTTTGGTGCTGTACGTACACGCAATGCCAAAATGGAAATGGTTTACTGCCTGCCAGCTGAACTGGGTGTACCAACCACCTCCAGTCCATTGAAGAATCTGGTGCTGGATATCGACTACAACGATGCAGTTGTCGTGATTCATACCAGCCCTGGCGCGGCGCAGTTAATTGCTCGCCTGCTGGACTCACTGGGCAAAGCAGAAGGTATTCTGGGCACCATCGCTGGCGATGACACCATCTTTACCACCCCTGCTAACGGTTTCACCGTCAAAGACCTGTACGAAGCGATTTTAGAGCTGTTCGACCAGGAGCTTTAATCTCTGCCCCGTCGCTTCTGGCGGCGGGGAAAATGTTGCTTATCCCTCTCAACCCCCTGCTTTCCCCTGCGATTAATTTAACGAATAGTGCGTTTTACTGCGACATGTCATTCACATAATGAATACATACGGTAAAAAAAGCACATTATGCAAAATTCATTATCTAATTGAAAATACTAGAATTAAAAATAAATGACCGTGTTTTTAATTCTTTTTTGTTATTAAAATTCACATTTTCAACACTTAGTATCAACTGAAACAGTTAGCATGGTATTAATTAGTTCAATAATTAGTATGTGCTTGATTTTGTGATATGGGTCACGAAACAAAGGCCCAGCTAAAAGATTATGTCGAGGTAAAAATCATGAAAATCAAAACCACTGTAGCTGCATTAAGCGTACTTTCTGTTCTCTCTTTCGGTGCATTCGCTGCCGACTCCATTGATGCTGCACAAGCACAAAATCGTGAAGCAATCGGGACCGTATCCGTAAGTGGTGTGGCGTCTTCGCCAATGGATATGCGTGAAATGCTGAACAAAAAAGCGGAAGAGAAAGGCGCAACGGCCTACCAGATTACTGAAGCTCGTAGCGGTGACACCTGGCACGCTACGGCTGAACTGTACAAATAAACCCTCATCGTCTTGTCCGACGATATTGCCCCCGGTTCGGGGGCTTTTTTTGCGCTAATGACGAACATTAAAACGCAAATGCCCTTCCAGCTCTTTCTCTGCCTCATCAAATAGCAATATTAACGCGCCAAAACGGCGACGCGTTTTCTCTCCCAGATGAACAAATTCAATCTCAAGTGGTAGCGGCAGGACATCGTTCATTAACACATCCCATAGTGAGTCGAGATCGCGTACCTTATCTTTCGCCAGACCAAAGGTTTGGCTAAAGTCACGATAAAAATCCTCCTGACTCTCAATCTCATCAAAATCAAAGGTATAAATATTCATCTATTGCCACCGTCACGTTTCGCGGCGAGTTCTGCCGTGCATCGCTAAGTATAGCCATGAAAAAACCGACACTTTTGGCGTCGGTTTTGACCTAACTATCGGTCAACGCATGTTGATACTTATGGAGCATACCCGCCAGCCGATGAACCGGTTCCGTCACCTGCGGTGGCGCTTGCCAGATGCGTAGCTTTTCCTGGTAGATTTCAAGTTCTTCCAGCAACTGGCCAAAGTACCGACGACGTTTATCATCGCTACGGGCAGATATCACATGGTCTGCTGTGCGGCGCATTTGTCGGTGAAACGCCGATAAATCCTCGTTAACCGGGATCGGCGCATCACGCAGGCGCTGGTGCGCGATAATCATCGTCAGCGCCAGGCGAAATTTCGGCAAATCCCCTGGGAACTTATTCATCAGCAAAAACAGCTGCTGATAAAGTGCCGGGAGGTGGTTCTCTTTACGACGTGCCACATTGGTAGTCATCGCGGAAACAGCGGCAGAAACAAACTGATTAAGCAGTACACGTCCGGTCCTGTCGCGCGATTTATCCCGCACAAGCAAAATAACGGTGAACGCGAGCACACAGCCGACGATTTGCCCTAATGCGCTGTCGAGAAACTGACTGAAATGGAAAGTCATCGGGTTATCCAGCACGATAATATTTATGGTGCTGGCCAGCGCCCCCATCGAGCCCAGTCGCCGTTGCTGTACTTCTATACCGAGGAAAAATCCCAGCACTGCCAGGCTAATACACAGCAGCAACATGCTCTGTTGGGTATTAGGGATAATCACCAAAAAGTAGAGCAGCCCTAACGGCAGCGCGGCCAGCGTCCCGTAGATAAAGTCGATCGCCACCATGCGTGGATTCGGCAAACGCATTGCCAGTGACGTCACTACCGCAATCATCACCATTGCACCACTGCCGGAAGTCCAGCCCGTCCACAGCCAGAAAAGCGTGCCCAGAATGCAGGAAAGTGTGGTTCGCCAGAAGTTAACCATCGCATGATGACGTTCGGCTGACTCTACTTTGACTTCCGGTTCGCCTTGCAGGATCTCTTCTTCGGTGGCGTTGATTTTTGTGTTACTGATAACGCCGCGCTTGAGAAGCTGATAACGCGTTGCCGCCGCGACCCAGCTATAAATGGTGACAGGCGTTTCCCGTTCCCCGGTCCAGGCGATAACTCTCCGCAGGCGTTTGAGCTGCTTGTGGACGTCCTGCGCGGTTTCTACCGGCGTGTCAAAAAATTCGCGGAAAGTATCAGTGATCAATTCCGGGCGCGTATTCTGAATAAGATAAGTTTCGCAGGATTGGGTAATCAGCGTCAGCGATAGCGTATTGATCGCTTTTAAACGTCGATTGGCCCGCGCCCAGCGGGAAGATTCCATATTCAGGTTGCTGCGCATGCCTTGTAGCGCCGTGGTGCGTCGCACCAGGTCGCCCCAGGCTTTATCGACAACTTCACCATCGCCATGCTTGATACAGAGTTGCATTAATTGATATTGCGCGACCAGCAAACTTTCCAGCTCTCGATCCACTTCTTGTTTGATCGATCGCGGAGAAAAGAGCAAATCCGCCATAATCGCACACACAATACCGATAACGATCTCGCTACAACGTTCGACGGCAAACTGCGGCGTAAGCAATGGTTCCGGCTGAATGGTGATCACAATGATCAGCGCGGTATAACCGGCCAGCCCCCACGCGTACGAGTTTTCTATTCGTACCAGCGAGGATATCCAGGTACAAAAACCGGCCCAGATACAGCACACCAGAATCATCAATAATGGTGCGCGGATCATCGCAATGATGATCACCAGTCCGGCAATACAGCCAATAAATGTGCCGATGATGCGCAAAAAGCCACGATAACGAATAGCGCCAGAATACGGTTCACCTCCCGCAGCAAAGGCCGGACCGGCGGCAACAATCGCCGCTGTCAGTACCGCCCAGCGTGGCGTTTCCAGCTGGAAGTGAAAGCCAACAAACAGCGCCAGTACAATGGCGGTCGCCAGTTTTACCGCAAAGCGAATATGTTGGTTAGCAATGGAGAAAATACCCATCGTGATTAACCAAACTCACGCAGGCGATGGGCCATTTTACGGAAGAACGAATCCTGGCTTTCGTCGCGATCTTGTTTGCCAGTGACCACCACTGTAGCAGTGGTGCCCGCAGGCCAGATGTTCTCTTGCTGGTTGTCGAGACGAATACGAACCGGAACACGTTGCGCAAGACGCACCCATTCAAGGTTAGAGTCTATAGTCGCCATCCCTTTGTCGTCACGCGTGCTGCTGGCGTTGGTGACCCCTGCGGCAACACTATCAACAGTCCCTTTCAGCACTTTGTTACTGCCAAGCGGCGTGATCTCTGCACGATACCCCGGACGCACCCCTTCCAGCTTAGTTTCTTCCATATAGGCCAGTACATAGAAGGAGTTCTGTTTCACCAGCGCAACCGCCGTTGATCCTCGAGTAATAAACTCACCGGTATAGACGTTGAGGTTGGTCACCCAGCCATCTGCTGGCGCGCGGATCACCGTGCGTTCAAGATCCAGTTTTGCCAGATCGCGGGTCGCCTGCGCTTTCGCTAACTGATGCAGAACCGTTTGTAGTACGTTGTTAGCCTGGTCGATCTCTTCGCGAGACATCGCCTGCACACCGAGACGGTTACGACGTCCGGCCTCCTGGCGTTTCTCCTGTGCCAGTACCTGATAATAAGCAACATCGGCTTGCGCTTCCTCAAGCGCCTTTTGATAGCGCGGCTGGTCGATGGTGAACAGTATCTGTCCTTTTTTCACCAGCTGGTTATCATGAACATTCACCTGGGTAATGAGTCCAGAAACGTCCGGCGCGATCGCAATGACGTCAGCGCTAAAGCGCGCGTCACGCGTCCAGGGGGATTCGGTGTAATAGACCTAGGCATTAAAAATTGCGATGAAGGCCAGAATGACTAATACGACCGTGATGGCCGTACGGGAGAATTTTCTTATTAGTGTTTTCACTTCAACCTCAAACGAACAGTCGCGATATCAAATAAAACAAGCAGCAATAGAGCGCGGTGTTGAACAACGCCGGATGCCAGACAAAGTCGTAGATACCTGTTGGCACAAGTACCCGGCGCACCAGCCAGAAAATCGCCAGTGATAAAAGCAATTCAAAAAATATCGGTGGGAAGGACAGCCCAAACACCACGATAACGGGAAACAGACTCATGTTGACCTTGGTTGTATAGAGAGAGCAGGCGTTATTATTTTCAGCATCTGTCGCCGCAGAGAAGGGCATGGAAAGCCGGGCGAGAGCAACATTGCTGTAGATTGATATTTAATATATTAGCGTAACTGTTATGCTATTATCTATATTAGACTGGCCCCCTGAATCTCCAGACAACCAGTATCACTTAAATAAGTGATAGTCTGGTAATGACTCCAACTTATTGATAGTGTTTTATGTTCAGATAATGCCCGATGACTTTGTCATGCAGCTCCACCGATTTTGAGAACGACAGCGACTTCCGTCCCAGCCGTGCCAGGTGCTGCCTCAGATTCAGGTTATGCCGCTCAATTCGCTGCGTATATCGCTTGCTGATTACGTGCAGCTTTCCCTTCAGGCGGGATTCATACAGTGGCCAGCCATCCGTCATCCATATCACCACGTCAAAGGGTGACAGCAAGCTCATAAGACGCCCCAGCGTCGCCATAGTGCGTTCACCGAATACGTGCGCAACAACCGTCTTCCGGAGCCTGTCATACGCGTAAAACAGCCAGCGCTG